>CAMDOY010000096.1 GCA_945903655.1 Rhizobium sp. Q54
CGCGCGCATCAAGCCGCGCTACGCTACCCTCCGCAAGCCTCGATGCGCGCGGCGCCACAACTCACAAGGGCTCATGCAGCCCTTTTCTCTCAACCAGACTGGTACACTTTTACCCCGCCAGCTGGCACATTTTGTCTCCGCCATTGACATTGACCGAGCGAACCGTCGATGACCACCGCCAGCTGCACGCTCGCTACGGCGCTATGGGGAGCGCGCTTCGCGGGCGTCTGGCTAACATCCTGCTACACCACGTGGGGGGACACGACCTTCAGGCGGGCGATCAGATCAGGGTAAATGGCCCCTCGGGACAGGAGATCGTGGTCCAGGGGTTCGGCGACAAACCCGACCCGGAACGCTTTCCCTTTGCGCGCACAGTCCAGGCTGCAGGCCTGGCTACCACTTACAGTGCTTACTTCACCTTCACCTATGTGGGCGTTGAGGGCCGCAGGTTACCTGACCAGGTGCGTTTCAGTTGCATTGCTGCGCCCAGCTCAGGCGCGCAGATCGTCATCCTGAATGGCCTTTCCCAAACCCAGAGCATGACGGTGGGGACGCCCATCACATTCACGGCGTCTTCGACCTCTGGCCAGCCGGTGTCCTTTGCGCTCAATACGGCCAAGACCAATAGCGCCGATTGCTCGGTCTCTCAGGGTGTTGCGGGCGACTGGACCTTGAGCGCGCGCGCTGTGGGCGTTTGCACGCTCGCGGCGTCTGTGATCGCAAATGGCGGCTTTGACGCCTTCTCTAATACCGACTTCATCAATGTGACGGCGCAAGCAGCTTCGCAAACGGGAGACTTGCCCGTATTGACGGGGCTGACCCCAATGTCAGTGGATCGCGACGAGCCCAAGACGACAGTGACGATCACGGGCCAAAATCTGCAGGGTGTCACCACGATTTTATTCGGCAACAAGTCGATTATCGTGCAAGAGGAATTGAAGTCGTCCACCCAGATCGAGGTGCTTGCGCCCCCCTTTGCGGAGGCTGCGACGACCCGTGGCGTGCCGATCAACGTCCTGGCTCAGGCGCCGGGCAGTGGCGGGACCACCCTCAACAGCAATTCATTGCCATTCACTTACACGACGCCGTCAACAACCGCACGGCCCTCGCTGACCAGCATCAATCCGGAGTTTTCCATCAATGGCGACGAGCGGGTGACGATCAGTGGCGCCAACCTCGCCAGCGTCACATCCATCAGCTTTGGCGCCTATACGATAGCGGCCTCCAGCGCGACCATCTCACCGACGCAGATTTCGTTCACGGCGCCGCTGCGCGCACAAGTGGGGGGAACGCCCGGATCGCCCATCACGGTCACCGCCAATTCTTCCAGCGGCCCCAGCAACAACCTGTCCTTCACCTATTACAGCGAGCTGGTTTATTCTCTTCCACCCGGCGTCAACAACCGCACACTGACAAGCGGCGACGCCGCGATCACCCTTGATCTGGGGGGCGCCACTGGCGGCAAGGGACCCTACACCTACACCATCACCGCAAATACCAATCCCGGCGCGGTGGCATTCGCGGCCGCAAACCCCTCAGACGGGAAATTCACGGTCAACGCCCCGGCTGGGGGCGCATCGAACATCACCATCAAGGTGAGGGACGCCATCGATCAGGAACAGTCGGCCTCGTTCACGCTGAACGTCACCACGCCGCCCCTGGGCTATACGGCCCCCACCAAGATCCCCCAATTGTTGGTGGGCACGCCACAGGTCATCGATTTCGCCAACACGACAGGCGGCGTGCGGCCCTATGTTTATACATTCACTAACACGAATCCCACTTCGAGCTTGGAGTTCACGCCCGACTCCAGCTCGAACGGCAGCGTGGTGGTCAAGGCGCTTGCGCCGGGCGACTACACCATCTCCGTCAAGGTCAAGGACAAGAACGAAACTGAGACGTCGGATACGTCGATCACCCTGAGGGCGGTGAATCCCCCCTTGCAGACCACTGCAGCCCAAACCACCGTCAATCTGACGCTGCAGACGCCCATCGCTTCCCCCATCAAGGTCGTTAACGCCTCAGGCGGGAACCGGACCTACAGCTATACCCCCTACCCGTCCGATGCGCTGACCAGTTTGGGTCTTCGGATCAACAGCACGGGCGAACTCGAAGGCACGCCCACCGCGACCTTTAATGGGCCGATCACCATCAATGTGACCTCCGCCGGTGAGACGAAAACGGTGACCTTCAACTTGGTGATCGCCAGGCCTCAAGCCACCGTGATTCTGAGCGCCACCAAGCTTAATCCCGGGCGCACGGATACGGTCGATTTCACGGCGACCGTCAGCCCCGCCTCCGCTACGGGAACTGTGACCTTCACGATTGGCGCCACCGCCTATCCCGCCGTCCCCCTCTCCAACGGAGTTGCAAGGCTCTCCGCCATCGGCCCCTTGCCCGATGGGGTCTACCCCAGCAAGGCGGTCTATAGCGGCGACAGCCTCTATGATTCCGCCACCAGCGCCACGTTGCAGATCCGCTGGGGCATCCGCCCTGATCCCACCGCCGACAAGAATGTGCGCGCCATCGTTGTGGCGCAGGCGGGCGCCGCCCTGCGCATCGCGGGCATGCAGATCGATACGGTGCAGCGTCGGCTTGAGACGCTGCATGAGGATGATGTGCCGGGCTTCGTGAATGGGATCTCCATCAGCGCCCCCTCCGGCCTGCCTTCCAGCGTCAGTCCCTTCGACGATCCGGTATTGCGCGGGCAGGGCTTTTCGAAGGGCGAGGCGGGCAAGGCGGTGGACCGAACCTTTGACAGGGCCTTTGGCCGCGACCGCGCCTCCAACAAGCCTGGGTCCAGCTCCAGTTTTGGCGTGCTTGAGAAGTCGCCCATCAAGGTCTGGACGGCGGGTTCGGTGATCTTCGGCGGCGTCCAGGTTTCTTCGCTCGGCGTGGTCTCAAAAAGCTACTTCACCCTGGCGGGGCTCACGGCGGGCGTCGACACCCAGATCATGGATGGTCTGAGGGGCGGTTTCGCCATGAGCTATTCAGGTGAAGCCACCGATTTCGGCGCTGATGGATCGCGCATGAACACCCGAGGCGTCACGGGTACGCTCTACGGCTCCTGGCGCGTCCAGGGCAACGTCTTCCTCGATGGGTCGCTGGGTTATGGAGACCTCAATTTCTCCACCAGGCGCTATGACGCCAACGCCGCCAGTTTCATCACGGGGCAGCGGCGGGGCAAGATGGTCTTCGGCTCGCTGGCCCTGACTTATGACGCCAAGATGGGCCCCTTGAAATATTCGCCCTACGCCCGACTCGACGTCATCGACGCGACCTTGAACGCCTACAGGGAGGTGGGGGATGAGTACTGGATTCTCGCCTACGACAAGGCGGGCATGGGTTCGCGGAGCCTCGTGCTGGGTCTGCGGGGGCAATATGACTTCGAACAGCCCTGGGGCGTCCTTTCGCCGACCTGGCGCCTTGAGTATCGGCGCGCCCTCAGCGGTGAACTGACGCAGATGATGACCTACGCCACAGATCCAACCACGTCCTACAGCCTCACGGCCAATAGCGCGGACCGGGACACACTGTCCGCCGCGCTTGGCTTGAAGGCGCAGTCCAGGCGTGATCTGTCTGCCTCGCTCGAATATCTGCTGAGCGGCGGCATGAAGGGCGGTCTGCAGGGCCAGGGCATGCTCGGGATGGTCAAGATGGGATTCTGACGGGCGCCGAGCGGGGCGCCGATGGCGATACCGCTTGCGCCCCGCCTCGCCAAAGCCTTATCAAAGGCTCAAAGGGGAGGCCGTCATCAACTTCCGACAGCTCGCATATTTCGTGAAAGTGGTCGAGGCCGGCAACATGACCGCCGCCGCCGAGTTGCTGAACGTCGCCCAGCCCGCGCTGGGCGTGCAGATCCGACAGCTTGAAAGCGAGCTCGGGCTTGATCTGCTGGTGCGCCATTCGCGCGGGGTGACGCCGACCGAAGCGGGCAAGCTGCTCTTCGAGCGCGCCACCCGCATCCTCAGCGATGTGGAGGCCGCCCAGCGCGAGTTGCAGGCCCTCACCGCCCCCAAGACCGACCATGTGGTGCTGGGGATGCCGCCCAGCCTCATGCTGTTGCTGGGTCCCGACCTTCTCATCGAGGCCCGGCGCCAGCTGCCCGGCGTCTCCCTCAGTCTGGTGGAGGAGCGCAGCGTGGTGCTGCTCGACGCCATCGACCGGGGCCAGATCGATGTCGCCTTCGCCTGGAATGTGGCCGAGCGGGCCGACCTCCAGCGCATCGCCCTGCTGGAGGAGGACCTGTTGCTGGTCACCAGCCCCGATGCGGCGGGCAATGGCGGGCCCGTGAGCCTCGCGCAGGCGCTGGGCCACGAACTCGTGATCGCGGGCGAGCGGGGGGTCATCCGCAACATCGTGCAGGCGGAGGCCCGGCGCCTGGGCCTCACCATGCGCCTCGCCTTCGAGGTCCATTCCATCTCGTCCATGAAGGCGCTCATCGGGCGCAGCGGCGGGGCGACGATCATGCCCTATTCCCTGGCGCCCCGGGAAATCGACAGCGGCGCCCTGATGGCCCGGCGCATCGAGCGCCCGACGATCACCCGCACCCTCTACCTCGTGCGCCCGGTCAAACGCAGCGGTTTCACCCACGAGCCGGGGGTGCTCGCCTTTCTCGACGAAATCGCTGGCAAGACCCTGGGGGCCATGGGTCCCTTCGCCCGGGCCCTGCGCTGAGGCCGGTCATTGTGCGGCGCACAGATCAAAAACCTTTGGTCAGCCCCAACGAATATGTCTTGGACGACGGCTCCGCTTTTCCTTAGATCTGGAAGCACAGGGCGCGCGCAGTGCGCGCGAGAGCCTGATTTCATCTCCGGGAGGATCACCGCTCATGGCCGAGCAGTTCGTGGGAAAGGCGTCCGAGTTCAAGGATGGCGATCGTCAGATCGTTCGCATCGGTGAACAAGAGATCGGCATTTTCAAGCATGAAGGCGAGTTCTACGCCTACAGCAACTTCTGTCTGCATCAGGGCGGACCGGCCTGCGAGGGCCTGACCATCGCCCGCGTCGAGGAGCGCCTGCGCCCCGACAAGACTTCGATGGGTCTGCACTTCACCCAGGACATGAACTTTGTCTGTCCGTGGCATGGCTACGAATATGACATGAAGACCGGCGAGCACGTCTCCAACCGCAAGCTCAAGCTGCGGAAGTACGACGTGGTGCAGAAGGGAAACGACGTCTATGTCGTCGCCTAAGGCCGCAAAGGCCGCCAAGTCTGCAAAACTCGCCAAGCCTGCGAAGGCTGGCAAGACGGCTGCGAAGGCCGTCTCCTCGCCTCGCTCCAAGGCAGCCGATGGGCATGTCTTTGCGGGCGAGGACAAGGTGAATTTCGTGAAAGCCCTGTGGGAAGGCGTCACCCCCAAGGGGGCCAAGACGTCCAGCGGCTCCAAGTCAGGGGTGGAAAAGTCCAAGGCTGGCAAAGCCAAGGCTGAGAAGGCCAAGGCTGACAAGCCGAAGGCCGCCAAGTCAGGCAAGGCCGCGAAGGCGCTCAAGGTCGAGATCTTGCGCAAGATTTCGGCCCCCGAGCGCGTTGAATCCCGCCAGACGCCTGAGTCCGATCAGGCTCTGGCGCTTGTGCGGGCGCTGGAAGCAAAATTCGAGGCGGGTGAACTTGACGTCTTGACGCCGGAGGCCACACAGGCCCTCATGGGGGTCATATGCCGGATCTACGGGGCCAATCAGGAAAGCGGGAACAAATATTCCCTCCTGGCCGGGCGGGCCGCCGTGACGGGCACCGATGCGATGATTACCTGCAGCGCCCTGCTCAAGGCGGTGGATTTGCAGGTGTTCGAACTGGGTATGTGGCAGAGCTGGTCAGGGGTCTGACCGCAGCCGTCGGGAACAATAAGGAGGGATAAACTATGGACCTCATTTCAGATCGTGGCCGCCGCGTTCAGGTTGAAGAGCTCAACACGACAAAGCTTCTCGCCCACGCCGCCAAGCAGACGCGTGACCACAAGTTCGACGAAGTGCTCATCGTCGACGTGGACGCCCATCATTATGAGAACGAGAACTTCGGCGAAATTCTCCCCTTCATGGAGAACGAGGTTCTCAAGCAGCTCGTGCTGTCCTCCCGCGCCAAGGCCGGTCGCGGCAGCGTGTTGCCGTCCACCCCCGGATTCCAGGACATGGGCGGGCGCGTGACGCGCTATCCCCTGCGCTCCACCGAGAAGACTGATCCGGCCCGTCTGCGCGACGCCCAGCTGGGTGAGCGCTGGATGGACGCCATGGGCGTCGATTACTCCTGCCTCTTCCCCACGGGCATGCTCAACGTCGGCCTGCATCCCCAGAAGGAGATGGAGTTCGAGCTGTGCTGGGCCTACAACCGTTGGGTCACCGAGGTGGCTTTGCCGCAGACCGATGGCCGCATGTTCACCCAGCTCTCCCTGCCCTTCGGCGACCCCGAGGGCTCCATGCGCTGCGTCGAGACCTTCGGTCATCGCAAGGGCGTCGGCGGCTGGATGGTCACCACCGTGCGTCCCAAGATGCCGGTCTATGACAACGCCTATATGCCGATCTATCGCGCCATCGAAGAGCGTGGCCAGACTCTGGCGTTCCACTCCGGTCCGTCATGGGGCGATCACACGTTCCAGAGCTGCAACCGCTTCATCTCGGCCCATGCGCTCGGCTTCTCCTGGTACAACATCCTGCATCTCACGAACTGGGTCGTGAACGGCATGAACGAGCGCTTCCCCAAGCTGCCCGTTCTGTGGATCGAGGCGGGCCTCGCCTGGATCCCCTTCGTCATGCAGCGCCTCGACCACGAGTTCATGATGCGTCCTTCGGAATGCCCGCTGCTGAAGCGCAAGCCCTCCGAATATATGCGCGAGATGTTCTACTCGTCGCAGCCCATGGAAATTCAGGACATGGACGCGCTCGAGTGCACCTTCCGCATGATCGATGCGGAAAACTCGCTGCTCTACGCTTCCGATTATCCCCACTGGGATTTCGATCTGCCCTCGACGATTTGGGATCTGCCCTTCCTCACGGACAAGGCCCGTCACAACATCCTCGGTGGCACGGCCCATCGCCTGTTCAAGCTGCCGCCCCGCAACGAGGCGCAGAAGGCGAATCTCATCAAGTACGGCAACTATCGCGAATTCTGAGTTCGTCAGTTGCGGGAATGATAACAGCGGGCGGCCTCACAAGGGCCGCCCCATTTCTTTGGGGCGTCTCGCTGTCTGGCGCTCAGCGTTTGAGAATGGCGGTTGTGGCGCAGGCGCGCGCGACCGTCGCCTTTGACAGGCGCAAAACTGTCTTACGGGACATGGGTTTGATTACAGCGGCCCGCCATCTATCAGGCGCCGCCTGAACGCATGGAATTGACCAAGCAGGACGGCTGATCAGCCGTCCACACCCGCCAGAAACTCCAGGCACAACTTGTTGAACTCACCCGCACATTCGATATTCCCCATATGCCCCGCGTTCTCGAAGACATGCAGGCGCGCGTCCTTGATCTTCGGCACGAAGCCGTCGGTGTAGCCGGGGTTGCGCAGGGGATCGAGCTTGCCCGCGATGACCAGGGTCGGCACGCGGATGTTGCCGTAGTCGATGGCGTTGCGCTCGGCGCGGGCGTCTTCCTCCTTGGGGAAGGGGGCCTTGAAACGGGCGACGGCGGTCGCCTCCCAGGCGGCGGGAACCCGGCTCCATTTCCAGCGGCGCTCGATATAGGCGTCATCCGCCGCCCATTTGGGATCGACGAACATCACCTCGACGATGCGGCGCATATGCTCCTTGGAGCCGTCATAGGTGTTGAGCACCTTGCGCGCGTCATTGTCCGGCGCATCGCCGCCGCCCGAGCAGCAGGTGACGCTGGCGAGCGGCCAGTCCGGCTGCGTTCGCGCGGCGACCGTCAGGCACAGGCCGCCCGACATGGAGCTACCCATCACATGCACCTTCTCCACGCACATGGCTTCGATGAAGCGGCGGATATGGGTGATGCGCTTGTTGAACTGGCCGTTGAAGTCGAAGACCTTGTCGGTGAGGCCAAAGCCCAGATGGTCTGGCGCAAGCACATGATAATGCTGCGCCAGAACCGGCATGTTGTGTTCCCACGAGGTTTCCGCGCAGCCGCCGAACTCCGCCGAATGCAGCAGGAGGACGCTTGGTTTGCGGCCCTTGTGCTCGACGCCCGCCTCGAAATAGTGCGTGGTGACGTCGTCGATGGAGATCGTGCGGCCTTGCATGGCGGGTCCTATTCGGCGGCGATGGGCAGATCGAGCGGCTTGGTGCCAGCCAGATCCTTGATCGCGGGATAGACGTCCTTGGCGAAGCGACGGATGTTCTGGGCCGTGCGCTCGTGATCGAGAAAGCCAGCCTGCATCATCATCAGCAGATGATCGAAGCCGCCGACCAGATCATAGAAGCGCTTGATCTGCGCGATCACCTGATCGGGCGTGCCATACATGACCACGCCCTGCTCGCGCTGGAATTCCAGCGTCTGCGCGCGCATGGCGTTCGTGCGGCCCGAGAAGGTGCCCTGCAGGGCCTTCACGTTGAACTCCACCGGCACATAGCCGGGGGGGTTGCGGAACTGGGGCTCGGTCTTGGCCGCCATGTACCAGAGCAGTTCCTTCATCCCCGCTTCCGCTTCCGACTCGGTGTCGGCCACATAGACGAGGGGCATGAAGGCGGTGCCGCCGCCGCCGGGCTGGCCGTTGAGGCGATAGGAGCCGCGATAGGCGTCGAAGAGCTGACGCACCTTCTCATATGGCTGCAGGAAGGTCGCGAAGACGAAGCCGCGCGAGGCGGCGCGGGAGATGCCCGCGAAGTCGCTCGAGCCCGTCAGCCAGATCGGGGGATGGGGATCCTGATAGGGGCGCGGCCAGATGTTGACGGCGCGGCGCTGGGTGAACTTGCCCTCGAAGTTGAAGGGCTCGTCGTGGCTGGTCCAGGCCTTCTGCACGAGGTCGATGCCCTCCCACAGGCGCTCGACGGTCTGGGTCGGGTTGGTGTTGGCGGCGAAGATCTCGTAAGGCACGCCGCGCACGAAACCGGCGCTGAGGCGGCCGCGCGAGATGCAGTCGATCATCGCCATTTCCTCGGCGATGCGCAGGGGGTCGCCACGGTTGGCGACGGGATTGCCGAGAATGCAGATCTCGCCCTTGCTGGTCTGGCGCGCCAGGATGGCGAGCGAGAGGGGCGCGGCCACATCGAGGCAGGTCGCGGTCTGATGATGCTCGTTGACCATCATGTTCAGGCCCGCGTCATCGGCGATCATGTATTCGTCGAGATAGCGGTTATAGAGGTCGGCGCCGATCTTGGGATCGAAATGCTTGCTCTCCAGCGATACGCGCATGGTCGAGAGCGTGTCGAGCGGCGGCAGATGCGGGTAGGGCATCTCTGTGAAGTACCAGGCTTTCATGTCCGGCTCCTTGGGTTTGTCGCGCTCAGGCGAGGAAAGCGTTGACCAGCTTCGCCACTTCGGCGGGCTGTTCGATCTGGGGATAGTGACCAGCGTTGGCGACGGTCACGAAAGAGGCGCCCGGCACAAGCTGGCTATAGGCCTTGCCATAGGCGGCGGAGGTGACGCCGTCGTTCGCGCCCCAGATGAACTGGGTGGGGACCTGGATGCGCGGCAGGCGGATCTTCAGCTTGGGGTTGTGCATATAGGGGTCCCAGCAGAAGCGCGCGAAGCTTTCGAGGTTGCGCGCCACGATGGTGATCTCGGCCTCGGGGGTGTTCGAATAGTCGCGCTTGCCGAATTCCACATCGTGATACTTGAGGGCTGCGACCTTGGAGGGGTGCAGGGTCCAGATGTCCTGAATGTCGCGGTCAAAGGGGCCGCCGATCTTCACGCCGAAGGGGTTCACGAGCGAGAGCTTCGAGATGAAGCTGTCGTCCTTGACCGCCATTTCGGCGGCGATCCAGCCGCCAAAGGACAGGCCGAGCACGGGGATCTTCTTGAGGCCGAGTTTCTCGACGACGTCGAGGAAGATGTAGGAGATGTCGTCCGGGTTGCCGATCCAGTCAGGCCGCTCCGAATTGCCGAAACCGGGGGCCATGGGCATCACGAGTTCGTGGGTCTTCGCCAGTTCGGCGATGAAGGGCGATGTGCGCTCGTAAGCGGCTTCCTCGCTCAGAAGCACCAGCAGCGGGCTGCCTGCGCCCATCCGCTCCACTTCAATCTTCATGCCTTGAATCGTCAAGAACTCGGACATTATCTCCATCCCGGTTTGCGGATCTGGGCTGCAGCAAAAGCATAGCCGAACCTATTGCCCACAGTGATGGGCAAGCCATGCAGGCGGTCAAGGCCCACTGGCGCACGAGTGCGCAAGGAGTATTCATTTTCGGCAATGACCTGCGCTATGATGCAAAAATCGCAATGGGGTCCTCAGGCCCGGGCAGGGAGAGCGCGCACGCATGGAGCCGGTCCTCACCATAGACAAACTGGGTCTGGCCAACTGGATCGCCACAGGGTCCAGCCCCGACAGTCGGCACGCCCATTTCGTCGCCGCCGACCTGCCGGCTGCGCGCCAGCGCATTCTGGAGGTGAGCCAGGGCAAGTGCCGGTTCACGGTGTCGGAATCCGGCCCTTTCCTGCAGTTTCGCGAGGCCCACGCCCATGCGGGCCAGGTGGCGATCAAATTTTTCAGCTGGGATTGCTTTGGCAAATGCGAGACCTCGGTCACCCGGGCGGCCAGCCATCATGTGAACCTGCATATTCCCCTGAAGGGCTCCTTCGAGGCGCGGCAGGGCGGCCAGGCCGTCACCGTGCGCCCGGGGGAAATGCTCATGGTCTCGTCCCCGGGCATGATTCGGCGGCGCTGGGAGGGGCCCTGCGATCTCCTGAATGTGGCGATCAGCCGCAAGGCGGCGGTCAATGTCTTCTCCCATCTGCCGGACGCCAGCGGCTTGCTCAGCCTGCCCCTGGTGACGATCAACATGAACGAGCACCTCACCCTCTCGCATTTCATCGAGACCATCGTGCAGGACCTCGGGCGCGCCCAGCCGTCCCTTTCGACGCCGGAC
>CAMDOY010000097.1 GCA_945903655.1 Rhizobium sp. Q54
CCTCCCGGAGCGCCGAAATGGTCTGAGGGCCTGCTGAAAAGGGTGTGATGGCTTGATTGATGGCTGCGCCAATCCCGCTGACGGCGAGGAGCATGATCCACGCTTGTACGATCCGCGCCATTGGCTCGTCTCGTTTGTGCGTCACCCAGAGCGCTCCGATCAGAAGTACAATTAAAAATCCAAGATGTCGTGAGAAAAGCGCATAGACCGTCATGCAAATGATGAAATTCATGCATATGAAAGAAGCTGTCAGCCATCCCAACAAGCGCCATTGGCCGTATATATGGATGGTGGCCAAGCATGGCCCGTATATCCCGATGAAAAGAATTGGAAATTGCAAATCTGAAAAATCCCAACCTGTTAATTGCAGGTTTAGATCCACCGGCAAAAAAGTCGCGCCGCTCATATAGGCGGCCCACATGATCTTTTTGGGCCAGGGAGCGGAGAGGCGTATAGTGTTGAGCGACTCGAAATCCGCCGCAGGCCACATCCAGATCAGCGCGACCACACCGCCGCAACAGGCCAGCAGCACGCCACCCCAACGCCAACCTTGCTCGCGCAAAACAATGAGCCCGCAAATCCCTGCAAGCATCATGCTTTGCAGCCCGCCCTGCGGCAGCAAGGCGATGAAGAGCCAGGCGAGGGGGCGCTGACGGTAAGCGATGGCCCCGAAGAAAAAGAGCACTGTCAGGGAATAGCCCCGGGCGATGACGCCATATTCGAAGAACAGAAAATAATTGAGGCTGAGGAGGAACTTCACGCCGGGCGTAAAGGGGGCGCGCAGATGCAACAGCGCCGCCGTGCAAAGCATCACGAGGCTCTGCACAATCTTGAGCGCGGTTGGATCATCCGTGAAGGCGAGGGGAAGCTTCAGCAACAAATGCCAGAGCGGCGGATGGCCCTCGTAGCGAAAGTTCCAATACCAATCGGAGATGCTGCGGCTTTCACGCGCCAGCGCCGTGGCCTGCAATTCATCAGCCCAGGGAATATGCGTCCAGATCAGCGCCATCTGGATCGTGAGCACGAGGCCGATAAGCACGATCCAGGGCCATGGTGGGCTTGCGGCGCGCTGAGGCTCCCAAAGGGCGGGAATGCCGGTCGCATGGGGCTCTTTGATGGAAGAAGTCATTGAAAATAAATCCTGAAATAACGATTGATCGTTCCGTCGAGACAAGACTCGAGCGTACCTGATCTTAAAATCCAGATTTTCCGCCAAAAGGGGCTTTTCTTTACGTCTCCAATCCGTTACTCATATTGCCTAGCTTATGCGAATATTTCAAGCCTAACCATTCATTTTCGCTCTCAAGCCGATCTCAGCCCATGTCATTGCTTCAGACCCCCGCTCCTTCCTCCCCTCTCTCGGCGCCCGATGCTGGTTTGCCCATATGGCTGCGGCGCGTCGAGCGATTTTTGCCTTTTCCGCCCTTGGTTTGGCGCATCGCCCGCTTCCTGACAGTGGGTCTGGTCGGTCTCGGCGTGGATAGTGGCCTCTTCTGGAGCCTCTATCAAGCCGGAGCGTCCCTGGAGATCGCCCGCGCTCTGTCGCTGGCGCTCGCCACACTCGTGACCTGGGGGCTCAATCGCCTCTTCACCTTCGCGCCCAGCGGACGCCCGCCCATCTATGAATTGATCCGCTATGTCGCGGTGGCCCTTGTGGCGCAGGGGTTCAATTATGGACTGTTTCTGATCTTCGTGCGCCTTGATGCGGGGGCCCATCCCCTGTTGTGCCTCGTGGCCTCCGCCGCCGCCGCCCTGTCTTTCACCGGGCAATCCCTCATCGCCTTCGCCCGCATCAAGGGCGGCTGATTTTCATTTAACCCTTTTCCCTTTTTGATCGAGGTTTTCATGTCAAATGCTTTTGACGCCATCATCATTGGCGCAGGCCCCGCAGGCCTCACCGCCGCCTATCAACTGACCAAGGAGGGCCGCCGCGTGCTCGTGATCGAGCAGGACGAGGTCTTTGTGGGCGGCATCAGCCGCACGGTGAGTTATAAGGACTATCTCTTCGACATCGGCGGCCACCGCTTCTTCTCGAAATCGAAGGAGGTGGTGGACCTCTGGGACGAGATCCTGCCCGACGATTTCATCGACCGCCCGCGCCTGTCGCGCATCTTCTATGGCGAGAAATTCTATTCCTATCCGCTCAACGGCTTCGAGGCCCTGCGCAATCTCGGGCTTATCGAGAGCACGCTGTGCATGCTCTCCTATGGCTATGCGAAACTGCGGCCCATCCCGAACCCCCGCACCTTCCATGAATGGGTGCGCAACCAGTTCGGAGAGCGGCTGTTCTCGATCTTCTTCAAGACCTACACAGAAAAGGTCTGGGGCATGTCCTGCGATGAGATTTCGGCGGATTTGGCGGCCCAGCGCATCAAGGGCCTGAGCTTAGGGTCAGCGGTCATCAACTCCCTGATACGCCCCTTCCGTCGCAAGGGCGCGGCGCGTCCCGGCCAGCCCGTCATCAAGACCCTGATCGAGTCCTTCCGCTATCCGCGCAAGGGGCCGGGCATGTTGTGGGAGGAATGCGCCCGCAAGGTCACGGCGCAGGGCGGGGTGATCCGCATGGGCTGCAAGCTCGAAAGCATGGCGCGCAACGAGCAGACGGGCCAGTGGACCGTGAACGCCAAAACCACGACCGGCGAGACCGTGAGCTTCAGCGCGCCCCATGTGATTTCGTCTGCGCCGATCACCGAGCTGATGGCGGCGCTGGGGCCGACGCCGACGACCTTGCCTCACGCCCGCGCGTTGAAATATCGCGATTTCCTCACGGTGGCGCTGATCGCCAAGAGTTCGGCGAGCTTCCCCGACAACTGGATCTATATCCATGATCCCCTGGTGAAGGTGGGCCGCGTGCAGAATTTCCGCTCCTGGTCGCCGGAACTGGTGCCGCAGGAGGGCATGACTTGCCTCGGCCTTGAATATTTCTGCTTCGAGGGCGACGGGCTCTGGGCCGCGCCCGATGCGGAGCTGGTGGCGCTCGCCAAACGCGAGATCGACCATATCGGCCTCATCCGATCCGACGAGGTGGTGGACGCCTGCGTGGTGCGGCAGGCCAAGGCCTATCCGGTCTATGACGACGCCTACCGCAGCCATGTGGACGCCATCAGAGCGGAGCTGGCCGAGCGCTATCCCGGCCTGCATCTGGTGGGCCGCAACGGCATGCACAAATACAACAATCAGGACCACGCGATGATGACCGCCATTCTCACCGTGCGCAACATTCTGGCGGGCGAAGAGCTCTATGACATCTGGGACGTGAACGAGGACGCCGAATATCACGAGGGCGGCGCCTCCGGCGAGCGCGAGGCCCTGCGCAGCGAGCGCATGGTGCCACGCAAGGCTGCGTGATTTGGCGGGTGGTGCGGCTCTGGGCTAGACTGACGCCATGACCGCCCCCCTCCGCAGCACCCTTTTCGCCCTCGCCGCCTGTCTCTTCCTCGCCGCGCCAACCCGCGCCGACGATCTGCCGGAGGTCCCGGCGCCCCCGCCCGAGGGCGCTCCGGCCACTGTCTTCAGCTTCGGTCGCGACAACCCTACCTGCGGCGAGTGGACCAATGGCTGCCAGATCTGCATGCGCCCCGCCGCTGGCGAAATGCAATGCTCGACCCCGGGCATCGCCTGCACGCCCGGCCCGCCGGTGTGCCGGGTGAAGACGGAGCCGTGAGGCTCAGGGCAGGACCTTCCCCGGATTCATGATTCCCTTGGGATCGAAAGCCCTCTTGATGGCGCGCATGAGGGCGAGGGCGCCGGGGTCATGCTCCTCCCCCATGTATTTACGCTTGAGTTGGCCGATGCCGTGCTCCCCGGTGCAGGTGCCCTCCATGGCGAGGCCCCGCTGGACGAGCCGGTGCAGGAAGCCCTCCGCGCGCGCCACATCAGCCGGATCGTCCATGTCCACCAGCAGGGTCACATGGAAATTGCCGTCGCCCACATGGCCCAGAATCGGCGCGATGAGGCCGGTGCTGGCGATATCCACCTGGGTCTGGGTCACGCAATCGGCGAGGCGCGAAATGGGCACGCAGATGTCGGTCGCCACCGCCTTGGCGCCGGGGCGCAACGCGAGGCCCGACCAATAGGCGTCATGGCGCGCTTGCCAGAGGCGCGTGCGCTCCTCGGGCTTCACGGTCCAGGTGAAGGGCCCGCCGCCAAACTCGGCGGCGATCTCTCCAAAGCGGGCGGATTGTTCCTCCACGCTCGCCTGCGTGCCGTGGAACTCCAGCAAAAGCATGGGCGTCTCGGCGAGGCCGAGTTTTGAATAGAGATTGACCGCCTTCACCTGCAGGGCGCCGAGCAATTCGATGCGCGTGACGGGAATGCCCGATTGTATGGTGAGAATGGTCGCGTTGCAGGCGGCCTCCACGCTGGGGAAGGGGCATATGCCCCCCGCGATGGCCTCGGGGATTCCGTGCAGTTTCAGGGTCGCCTGCGTGATGACGCCCAGCGTGCCCTCCGCGCCCACGAAGAGGCGGGTGAGGTCATAGCCAGCGGAGGATTTTTTCGCGCGCCGCGCCGTGCGGATGATCTCGCCCTTGGGCGTCACCACCTCCAGCGACAGCACATTGTCCTTCATGGTGCCATAGCGCACCGCATTGGTGCCCGAGGCCCGGGTTGAGATCATCCCGCCAAGGGAGGCGTCGGCGCCGGGGTCGATGGGGAAGAAAAGGCCGGTGTCGCGCAGATGTTCGTTCAGCGCCTTGCGGGTGACGCCGGGCTCCACCACGCAGTCGAGATCCTCCCCATGGACCGCCACCACCCGGTTCATGAGCGACAGGTCGATGCAGACGCCGCCATGGGGGGCGTTCACATGGCCTTCGAGAGAGGTGCCGGTTCCATAGGGAATCACGGGGACGCCATGCGCAGCGCAAAGCGTCACCACACGCGCCACCTCCTGCGCGCTTTGTATGAAGACCACCGCGTCCGGCGGCTGGTTCTCGCCCCAGGTGAGGGTATGGGCGTGCTGGCGGCGCAGGGTCTCGTTGGTGGAGAGGCGTTCGCCGAAATGCGCTGTGAGTTCGCTCGTCACCCGCGCAATGGCGGCAGGGGAGAAAGACGTGTCATCCGCCATGGGAGGCCCCCTTCAGGAAGGCATTTTCGTCTTCCGTATTCACCCGCCCCAGCACCGCGTTGCGATAAGGAAAGCGGCCAAACCTTGCGATGGCGTCGCGGTGGATGAGGCCGAACTTCACGCCATCGTCATCCCCGCAGGCGCGGCATTTTTCGATGCAGAAATCCTGCTCCGCCAGATCCTCCGCATGCATCATGGGCAGATAGAAGAACCGCCGCAGGGGCGGGTCATATTGCGCGTCAAAGCCCGCCTCGATAGCCCTGTGGGCCACGGCGAGGGCCTTGGCGTCGCTGGCGAAGGCGCGGGCGAGGCCACGGAAGATGTTGCGCGGGAACTGGTCGAGCAGCAGGATCAGGGCGAGGGCGTCCTCCGGGCTCGCCTGCCAGTCGTCGAGATCGCCCCGCGCTGCTGCCTGCTGGGCCCCGAAGAAGCTCCAGCGCAGGCGCGCGTCAAAATCGCGGTTCTCCGCGAACCAGAGCGCGGGGCCTGCGTCGGTCCAGAAGGTGATGACGTCCTTTGGCGTTACGGTATACATGGGTGCGCGCATCCGCTGAGAGATCCTTGCGCTTATACCATGCCCAAAGCCTGAGGATATTCCATGTCGCAAGCCGCCGCAGCCGATGACGCCGCTCCCTCCATCAATCCCTGGCATCTCGTGGGTTATGCGGGCCTTCTGGTTTTGATGGTGTTCGTCATCTGGCTCGAGGATCGCTTCATTCTGAATTTCATGCATGTCATGTCCGGCGTCCTGTGGACCGGCATCGATCTCTTCATGGGCTTTTTCGTTGGTCCTGCCCTGCGCTCCGCCCCCTTCGAGGCGCGCCGCGCCGTGACCATGCGACTTGTGCCGCGCACCCTGTTCCTCATGCCCACACTCGCCATCATCACGGGGACCACGGGCTGGTTCCATGCCAAGCAACTGGGCTTTCTCGACACGCCCTGGCCGCAATATGGCTGGGTGCTGGCGGCGTTGATCATCATCACCATCCTCACCATTCAGGGGCTTGGCCTGTTGCTCCCCACCAATTTCCGCGTATATCTTGAGCTTCGCAAGGCGGAGCCTGATCGCGAGCGGATCGGGCGGCTGCTCAAGAGCTATGTTTATCTTGTTGGTTTTCAGGGCGTCATGCAGATCGCGATGATCGTCGTCATGGCGAAATTCGTTACGGGGCTTTAGTGGATGAGTCGTCGCGTCTTCTGGCTTGTGGTCAGCCTCTTTGTGGCTTCAGCGGTCCTGCTGGCTGTTTTCCTCCTGCGCCCTGCGGCCCGGTTGGCCTCGGTTGATGGCCAGGGGCGGCTCGTCTTCTATCCCGGAAAGCTCTCGACGCCCTGTCCGCAACAGGACCCACGGACGGCGGTCATTTTCGTCGCTGGACAATCGAATGTCGCCAACTACGGCGAAAGACGTCAGACCACCGCCTTCGGGGATCGGGTGGTCGCGTTTTTCGATGGCGCCTGCACCATCGCCGCCTCGCCTTTGCTGGGCGCTGATTCCACTGAGGGCGAGAGCCTGACCCCCATGGCCGACGAATTGATTCGCTCAGGCCGGTTTGATCGCGTCGTGCTGGCGCCGGTTGCGGTGGGCGGAACCGAGATCGCCCGCTGGGTTGAGGGCGATCTCGCCCCGGTTCTGCGTCAGGCTTTGGACGCCGTGCAGAGCCGCTACAAGGTCACCCACGCCATCTGGCATCAGGGAGAGAACGACGCCTTGAAGGGCGTCAGCGCAGCGGAATACCGGCGCAGCTTTGACGAGCTGCTGGGCCGCTGGCGGGCGCAGGGCATGACGGCGCCGGTCTTCATCTCCGTCTCAACCCGTTGTTATCCCGGCTGGATCGCGGATAATCCCGTCGCGCAAGCGCAGCGCGCCCTGCCCGATCCGGCGCGGGGCCTCCATCCGGGGCCCGATACCGATGCGCTTTTGCCAACGACCGAATTGCGGGGCGGGGCCTGCCACCACAACGCCCGGGGACAGGCGCGTGTGGCGAAGCTGCTGGCGGCGGCGCTTTTGGCGGTTAATCAGGCGCCTTGAGGCGCCCATGGGGGTGGTCAGCGGGCGCGCATCGGCGTAGAAGATTCTTATTCTGTTCTCGCCTGGAGCCGCTCTGCTTGTCCGATCCCTTCGACCTGTCTGGCGCTGATGAGCCCGATTTCGCCGTGGCGCCCGCCCCTCGCGAGGGCGGCATCGCCGCGCGCGCCCGCGCCGCCGCCGTGGGGGCGCCGCGCTATCTCGAAGGGCTCAACCCCGAGCAGCGCGAGGCGGTGGAGGCCATGGATGGCCCCGTGCTGGTGCTGGCCGGCGCAGGCACGGGCAAGACCCGGGTGCTCACCACCCGCATCGCCCATATCATCGCCACGGGCCGGGCCCGGCCGCAGGAGCTGCTGGCGGTCACCTTCACCAACAAGGCCGCCCGCGAGATGAAGGAGCGCATCGGCGCCCTTGTGGGCCCGGGCGGGGAGGGCATGCCCTGGCTCGGCACCTTCCATTCCATCGGCACCAAGATCCTGCGCCGCCACGCCGAATTGGTGGGCCTGCAGTCCACCTTCACCATTCTGGACACCGACGATCAGATCCGCCTGTTGAAACAGGTGCTGCAGGCCGAGGATGTGGACGACAAGCGCTGGCCCGCAAGGGCGCTCGCCCATCAGATCGACAACTGGAAGAACCGGGGCCTTGATCCCGCCCGCGTGCCAGCGGGCGAGGCGGGCGCCTTCGCCAATGGCAAGGGCGGCAAGCTCTACGCCATGTATCAGGCGCGGCTGAAGACCCTCAACGCCGTCGATTTCGGCGATCTCCTGCTCGAGAGCCTGCGGGTGCTGCGCGAGCATCCCGATGTGCTCAAGCAGTTTCAGGACCGCTTCCGCTATATCCTCGTGGACGAGTATCAGGACACCAACACGGTTCAATATCTGTGGCTGCGCTTGCTCGCGCAGGGACGTCATAACGTCTGCTGCGTGGGCGACGACGATCAGTCCATCTATGGCTGGCGCGGCGCGGAGGTCGATAACATCCTGCGCTTCGACAAGGATTTTCCCGGCGCCAAGGTGATCCGTCTGGAGCGCAACTATCGCTCCACGGGCCATATCCTGGCCGCCGCCGCCCATCTCATCGCCCACAACGGCAGCCGCCTCGGCAAGACCCTCTTCACCGATGGCGAAGATGGTGAGATGCCCACGGTGACAGGCGTCTGGGACTCTGAGGAGGAGGCCCGCAGCATCGGTGAGGATATCGAGCAATTGCAGCGCAAGGGCGCCAATCTCGATGAGGTCGCCATTCTCGTGCGCGCCTCGTTCCAGATGCGTGAATTCGAAGAGCGTTTCATCACGTTGGGCGTGCCCTATCGGGTCATCGGCGGCCCGCGCTTTTACGAGCGCGCGGAAATTCGCGATGCTCTCGCCTATCTGCGCTGCATCGCCCAGCCAGCCGATGATCTCGCCTTCGAGCGCATCTTCAACACGCCCAAGCGCGGCCTTGGCGATGCGACTCTTCTGGTGCTGCACAACTACGCCCGCAGCGCGCGCATTCCCTTGATGCAGGCGGCGCGCGTCATCGTCGAGACCGAGGAGCTGAAGCCCAAGGCGCGCGGGTCCCTGCGCGCGCTGGTTAATGATTTCGCCCGCTGGTCTTCCCTCGTCGACACCATGCGCCACAGCGAACTGGCTGAAATGATTCTGGAGGAGTCCGGCTATACGGACATGTGGCAGAAGGATCGTTCGGCCGATGCGGCGGGGCGGCTGGAAAACCTGAAGGAGCTCGTGCGCTCCATGGAGGAGTTTCCCGATCTCGGCGGCTTCCTCGAACATATCTCGCTGGTGATGGATGTGGATAATCGCGATGGCGGCGCCCATGTCTCCATCATGACGCTCCATGCGGCCAAGGGTCTCGAATTCGAGACGGTCTATCTGCCGGGCTGGGAGGAGGGGCTCTTCCCCCATCAGCGTTCCCTGGACGAGAGCGGCAGGGCGGGCCTCGAGGAAGAGCGGCGCCTCGCCTATGTGGGCGTCACCCGCGCCAAGCGGCGGGCGAAGATCTACTTCGCCACCAACCGGCGCATCCATGGCCTGTGGCAGACGACCATCCCCTCGCGCTTTCTCGATGAGCTTCCCGCTGACCATGTGGAGGTGGTGGAGGCCGCGACCGGCACCAGCTATGGCGGCTACGCCCAGTCCCGCTTCGCCAATCAGGACACCTATACCTCGACCTATTCGACGCCGGGCTGGCAGCGGGCGCAGCAGCGCCGCACCGAGCAGGGCGCTTCGGGCAATCAGGGCAAGGGCTTCGGCGGGCAGTCCAAGGGCTCGGAGGCCTGGAGCGGGCGCAAGGCGCCAGCCTTGATCGAGGGCGAGCTGGTCGCCAAATCCAGCAGCGCCTCGGCCTTCGTGCCGGGCGCGCGGGTGTTCCACATCAAATTCGGCAATGGCACGGTGGCCTCGGTCGATGGCAACAAGCTGACGGTGGCATTCGACAAGGCCGGGCGCAAGATGGTGCTCGACAGCTTCGTTCAGGCGCTGGGCGCCTGAAGCAGGCTTCTGGCGGCGCCATGTCGCAGAAGGCCTCGCGCGCAGGCTTCACGATATCGCCATGAATTAGGCTAGACTGCGCACGACCCCGGTTCGGAACCCCACCTTGCGCGAAATCCTGACCATTCTCGCCTCAATCCTCATCGCCACGCTCACGCTGGCGCTGGTGGGGCCGCAGTTTGTCGATTGGACCGCGCAGCGCGCGTTCATTGAAACCCAGATGTCGCAAGCGCTGGGCGCCCCTGTCACCACGCGCGGCTCCATAGCGCTGGTCTTGCTGCCCACCCCGCGCCTTGAGCTGGGCGGCGTCTCTCTGGGCGAGGGGCGGTCGGTCAGCCTGCGCACCGGGGCCGTGCGGCTGGAACTCTCGGTGACGCCGCTGCTCCATGGGGAACTGCGGTTTCTGGATGCAAAGTTGGAGGAGCCGGAGTTGCGCGTCTCCCTCGATGGATCAGGCAGTTGGCCTGATCTGACGATGGGCGATGGCGCGCGCGACGCCCAGTTTGACCGCATCGAGATTAGGCGCGGCAAGCTCACCCTGGAGGATCCCGCCAGCGGATCCCTGACCATTGCGGGGCTTGATCTGCGGGCGGAAGCCGGTTCCCTGAATGGGCCCTTTCGCGGCGCCGGCTCCTTCCAGCGGGAGGGGGCGCGTGTGGGTTTTCGCTTCAACACCAGCGCCCGGGAGGGTGACAAGCTCCGGATCAAACTCGTCAGCGATGAAGGGGGCGGCTTGCCGCGAATCGATGCGGACGGCGCCTTGCTGATGGGGCCAAGCCCGTCTTTCGAGGGGGCCTTGATTCTGTCTGGCGCCCGTCCCGCGCCCTGGCGCGCGGTGGCGGCGGCGAATCTCAACCCCGCAGGCCTCACCATCGAGCCGCTGGATCTGCGTCTCGGCGCCGAGGATGCGCCCCTGACCATCGGCGGCATGGCCCGGTTCGCGATCGGGCCGGAACCCAGTGGCGAGGTCGTTTTATCCGCCCGTCAACTGGATCTGGATCGGGTCTTTGGCCCCAAGGCAGGGGCGGCGGGCCTGCAGCCGGTTCTGCGCGGCTGGCTGGCGGATGCGGGTTCGCCTGGCTCCACGCCTTTTCCGCTGCGGATCCTGCTATCGTCGCCAGCCGCTTTCCTGAGTGGGGAGACCTTCACCGATTTGCTCATGGAGGCGCGGCTGGCGCCGGGCGCGCCGCTTGGGCTGCGCATCGCGGGCGCGGGCCCGGGGCGCTCGCGCCTCGCCCTCGACGGTCAGGTGGAGACCGGTTCGGCGGCCGCTTTCAGAGGTCAGGTGGATGGGGCGGTCGGGGATCT
>CAMDOY010000098.1 GCA_945903655.1 Rhizobium sp. Q54
CGGTCGGGGATCGCTTCCACCAGCTTGGTGGCGAAGGGAACCGCGTCATGGAAGGGCTTGCCGGTGGCCGAGGCGCGCTCGAAGCCGCAGCACTTGACCCAGCACTTCTCGTCATTGCGGGCGAGGTCGAGCAGGGCGTTGAAGTTGGGCTGGTCGACGCCCTTGGCGGCCTTCACCGTGCCCATGTGGTCGATCACATAGGACAGGGGCAGCTTGGTGAGGATGGGCGTGAATTCGGCGACGGTCTCGGGGTCGAGATAGATCACCACATGCCAGCCGAAGGCCTTGATCTTGTCCACCACGCGATAGAAGGAGCTCATGTCCGGCGTGCGGCCAAGGCGCTTCAGGAAGGTGAAGCGGCAGCCCATGATGCCGCCCTTATTCAGCGCGTCGATCTGGGCCTCGGTGAAGCTGTCGTCGATATTGGCGACGCCTTTGTAGCGACCGTTGCTCGCGGCGATGGCGTCGGTGACGACGCGGTTGTCGAGGCCGTGGCAGCTGGCGTTCACGATCACCGCGCGCTCGATGCCAATGGCGTCATGCAGCTTGCGGAAATCATCGAGGCCCGCATCCGGGGGGATATAGCTGCCGTCATCCGCATAGGGATATTGCGCGTCAGGTCCGAAGATATGTGTATGCGCGTCGCAGCTCAGCGGGGGCGCCTTGAAATCGGGGGTCTTGGGATTGGGATCGGGGGGCAGGATGGTCGGTGTGCGGGCCATGGGTCACCTTGTCTGGTTTGGGTGTGAGAGTGGAATTTATTGACCGGCTTTTCCGGCGCCTCGGTCCTGCGCATCGGCGACGGCGCGGGCGAGGGAGCCGTCCATGCCCAAATCATCGAGCATCATGCCGGCCTCGCGCATTTCGGCGGCGCGGCGCAGGCCATGCTGGTTGACGCGCTGGGCCATATAGCCTGCGAGGTCGGCGAAGTCCGTGCCGGGGAAGCTGGCGTTCAGACTGGCGAAGACTTCTTCCTGCACGTTCCATTGTTTCGAGGCTGCCGCGCAATCGACGATCAGGGCCTCGATGCCCTTGATCATGATGCTGCGGCACAGCTTCATGGCGGAGGCGCGGCCGGGCTCGGTGGTGACGGCTTTCACATTCATGCCGAGCGCGTTGAGAATGGCGCTGGCCTCCTCCGCCGCAGGCCCGCCTGCGAGGATCGGCACCTTCAGGTCGGGGCCGGGCACGGGGGCCATCACCGCGCCTTCCACATAGCGGGCGCCGCAGGCGTTCACCAGTTCGGCGGCGCGGGTCTTGGCGCCCGGCGACGCGGAGTTGATGTCGAAGAAGATCTGCCCGGGCTTCAGCCATGTGGCGGCCTGTTCGGCCACCGCCAGCGCCGAGGAGGCGGTGACGGCGGAGATCACGATATCCGCGCCGTCGGCGGCCTGGGTGGCGGTGGGGGCGGGGATGACGCCCGCTGCGCGGGCCTTGTCCATCAGGCCAGCGGTTTCCGGCGCGTCGAATTTCAGGTCATAGGCGGTGACGCGCACATCGCCGCGCGCCAGAAAATCGCGGGCGAAAATCTGGCCGACTTCGCCAAAGCCGATGAGGGTGAGATGGACGCTGTTCTGCACCGGAGAACTCCCTGCCAGCGCCCCCTGCAGAGGCGCGTGGGGCTGTGTGCCGCTCCCATGGTTTGAAGTCAACCGTGGCGCTCTGGCGCGCCGCCTAGTCCCGGCGCCGACCATTCCAGACGCCCGCAGCCGAGCCCGCGAGGCCCGCAGCCAGGATCACGAAGACGCCCGCCGCGCCGGTGAAAGTCGCGATCATGCTCGCGCCCATGGGGATGATGATCAGCCCGATCCGGTTGCCGGTGAGGCGCAGGGACATGGCGGTGGCCCGCGCGGTGGGCGGCGCCAGATCCACCACGCCCGAGAGGGTGAGCGTGGCGGAGACGCCAAGCCCCATGCCCGCCACCACCATAGCCGGATAAAGCGCCCACAGGGGCGCGGGCGAGGCCACGACGATGAAGGCCGCCGCTGGGCAGAGCATCGCCAGATAGGTTAGGGGCCCACGCCCCATGAGATCGACCAGTGGCACATAGACCAGGCGCGCGGTCATGGAGGAGACCGCCCGCACCGCCATCAGCAATCCTACGGTCGCCACATCCAGATGTCGTTCGGCGCCGAGCAGGGGCATATAGATCACGATCAGGTCGAGCGCCGTGATGGTCATGATGCTGGCGATCACATAGGCGAGCAGGCCGCGCATCTTCAAAAGCTCGACGAGACCGACCGGCGCGGCGGCGTCGGTCTTGCGGTCTCGCACGGGGCCTGATTTCACGAAGAAGGACGAGGCCAGCGCCAGCAGGGTCACCATGACCAAAGCGCCAAAGAGGAGACTGATCGGCGGCCGCACCGCATCCCCGGCGATCCAGGCCACCAGCAGGGGGCCGAAGCCCTGGCCGGTGGCGATGGCGACCATCTGATAGCCAAAGACCGCATCGCGTCCGCGCGTGGTCTTGCCAGCGCGGATGCAGACCATCTGATGGCCGCCCATGCAGGTGATCTGCCCCACGCCCAGCATGGCTGTCGCTATGAAGAGGCTTAGGGGTCCGGGCGTCACCAACCAGAAGATCAGCGCCGCCAGCGTGATGCCGACCGAGCCCGCGCGGATGGTGAGGCTGTCATAGCCCCGGTCATTCAGGCGGCCGAGCGGCACCGCGATGAAGATGGGGATGAGGGCGTAGGCGGACGAGATGACGCCGACCCAGAAGAAGGACAGGCCGAGATCGAGCATGGCGTAGGAGGCGGTGAAGCGCGCCATGACGACGGCCACATAGACCAGCACCGTATGCAGGCTCATGGAGGCGAAGAGCGGCAGATCGATCTCGCTCAGGATCGAACCACGGGGGGGCGGGGTCTGCGCGTCGCTCATGGCAGGTAGATCGCGCGGAAGTCGTTCACATTGGTCCGCGTGGGGCCGGTGATGACCTGATCGCCCAATGCGGCGAAGAAGGTGTGGGCGTCGTTGCGCGCCAGAGCGCCGTGAGGGGTGAGGCCCAGCCCATGCGCGCGGGCCAGGGTGTCCGGGCCGATCACCGCGCCCGCCACCTCCTGCGCCCCGTCCACGCCATCGGTATCGCCCGCCAGGGCGAAGACGCCGGGCTTGCCGTTGAGGGCGATGGCGAGCGCCAGCAGGAACTCGACGTTCCGCCCGCCCTGCCCATCGCCGCGCATGGTCACGGTGCATTCGCCGCCGCTCAGCAGCACGCAGGGACGGGGCGTCGGCTCGCCGTGGTCGGCCACGCTGCGGGCGAGCCCCGCCATGACCTTGCCCACCTCGCGCGCCTCGCCCTCGATGGCGTCGCCGAGCAACATGGGCGTCACCCCCGCCTTGCGGGCGGCTTCAGCCGCCGCCAGAAGGGCCATGCGGGGCGTAGCGATGAGGCGGATTTCGTGGCCTGCGAGTCTCGCGTCGCCGGGTTTCACCGTCTCGCCGCGTCCGCTCTCCAGCAGGGCGCGGGCGGCGGGCGGCAGATGGATCGCGTAACGGGCGACGATGGCCAGCGCATCCGCGCAGGTCGTGGGGTCGGGGGCGGTGGGGCCGGAGGCGATGTCCTCCAGCGTGTCGCCGGGCACATCGGAGATCACCAGCGTCAGCACCCGCGCCGGATGGCAGGCGACCGCGAGGCGCCCGCCCTTGATCCCCGAGAGGTGGCGGCGCAGCACGTTCATGTCAGAGATGGGGGCGCCGCTGGCCAGCAGGGCCTTGTTGAGGGCCTGCTTGTCCTCCAGCCTCAACCCCTCGCCCGGCAGGCACAGCAGCGACGAGCCGCCACCCGACAGCAGGCAGAGAACGAGATCGTCGGGGGTGAGATCGCGCACGGCGTCCAGCAACCGATGGGCCGCGCGCAGGCTGTTGGCGTCTGGCGTTGGATGGGCGGCCTCGATGATCTCGATGCGCTGGCAGGGCGCGCCATAGCCATAGCGCGTCACCACCACCCCGCTAAGCGGCCCGGGCCAATGGTCCTCCACGCTTTTCGCCATGGCGGCGGCGCCCTTGCCCGCGCCGATGACGATCAGTCGCCCCTTGGGGGGCGGCGGCAAATGCTGAGGCAGGCAGAGGTCCGGCTGCGCGGAGGCGATGGCTTGCGCGAAAAGCCCCCGCAGAAACTGGCCCTCCTCCGGATGCGCCATGTCAGGCGTTCGCCTCCTGCGCCTGATAGGCCTTGATGATCTCGTCGCCGGTGGCGAACCAGACCTTGTCATGCCCGGCGATATATTGGAGCGCCTCGTCCAGATATTTGATGCGATGGGCGGCGCCGATGAGGAAGGGATGCAGGGCGATGCCCAGCACGCGCCCATTGGTGGCGCCCTCCGCATAGAGCACATCGAAGGAATCGCAGATTCGGCGCTTGAAATCGTCGATGCTGATGCTCGGATTGTTGAACAGCGGCATGTCGTTGAGTTCGATGGAATAGGGGATCGAATAGAGGCCGTTGTTGAAGCGGTAGGGCAGGTCGTCGTTGACCCAGTCGGCGACATATTCGACGCCGGATTCTTTCAACAAATCAGGGGTGTTGAAGGTCTCCGTCAGGCCGGGTCCAAGCCAGCCATGCATCTTGCGGCCCCAATCCTCGATCACCTTGCGGGTGGCGAGGATCAGCTTGCGCTCGGCGTCGATTTCAAGCCCCGACATGATCTTCGAATTGGTGAGGCCATGGCCCATCAATTCCCAATCAAGATCAATCATGGCCTGCATGATGCGGGGGTAATAGACGCCGATCTCGGCGTTGAGGGCCACGGTGCCCCGGATCTTGTGCTTGGTCAGCACATCCATCAGCCGCCACAGGCCCACGCGATTGCCATAGTCGCGGCGGGAGAAGTTGCGCACGTCCGGCGCCGGGCTGCCGATCTCCAGATGGAAATGCTCCACATTGGGGATCACCCAGACCGCGACCCGCGCGCCATTGGGCCAGGTGATCTTCGGCGCATCGGCGATGGCGCGGAAGGGGAACAGGGCGAAGGGATCGTGAGGCTCGCTCATGGTCGCCCCCTATTCCGCCGCGGCGCGGGTCGGGCCCGCGATCATGCGCTGGGCCTCGTCCAGCGAGATGACCGTGGCGTATTTGGCGTTCATGTCGAAGAGGTTCGCGGCATGGGCGAATTCTGATCGGTCGAAGCAGCACTCGTCCACCACGAAGGTCTTGAAGCCATGGGAGAAGCCATCCACCACCGAGGCGCGCACGCAGCCCGAGGTCGAGACGCCGCACAGGACCAGCGTGTCGACGCCGGACTTGATGAGATAGGCGGGCAGGGGGGTCTGGAAGAAGGCGGAGGCCTTGGTCTTGGCCAGCACCCAGTCCTGCTCGCGCGGCGCGATGGAGGACGGGAAATCATTGAAGCCGGGAGCGGGGGCGCCGGTGCGCTTGCCCTTGGTCGCCTTGCCCGTGAAGGGGCCGGTCGCCAGATCGCTCAGGGAATAGACGATGGGCAGATCGGCGGCGCGGAAGGTCGCGATGAGCGAGGCGATTTTCGGCATGGCGACCCAGGAGGCGGGGCCGCAGGCCGTGGAATATTGGGCGACGGCCTCGTCGAGACTCAGCCCCTCCGTGCCGCAAAAGCCCATGGTGACATCCACCACGATGAGGGCGCTGCGCCGTCCGGGCGTCAATTCGCCCATGAATCCAGCCTTTTCGTAAAGCCGACGTTCGGATTCGGGGATCAGTTTCATCCAGTCTCGCATGGTCGCCTCCGTTGGTTTGCGTGATCCTAAAGCCTCAGGGCATGGAAGGTAAACCGGACCCTCCGGCCAGGGCTTGGGGCAGCATGGCCATGGGGCCGAGGCGCCGCAGGCAGGACGAAGCGGGTGGGCGATCAGACCTTGAGGCGGTTACATCGTTACGTTACGTTCTTTTCAAAAAATATACGGGTTGGTAATAATGTTGACGTAAATATCCGCTAATCCCCTTGAACTGTCAGTAAGGGTTGCGATGTGTCACACGATCTAGATCTGTCCGAGCGACAGGAAATGGCGTTCTGGTGTTTTCCGATCGTGACTGACCTCGTCAGGGAACGATATCTGGGGGTCATCGGCGGCGCAGGCGTTGCGGTGCTGAATGTGGTGATTTCTCACAGTCACCTGTGGCGCGCACGCATTCTGGATGACAGCTTCTCCTTGCGCAGGGCCAGGGATGAATTGGCCGGGCATATCCAGCAGCTGGGTTTGCCGCCCGATCTGGTGGAGGATATCGATGAGGATATTCTCGACGAGTTGATGCAGGTGGTGACCCAGCGGTTCCATCGCTCCCCCACCCAGGCGGCCATTTGTGGCCAAATCCTCCTTCATGTGGCCAAGAAGCTGGCCTTTGTCCCTCAGCCCCTGGCGGTGGCCTGACCGCGCGTTGCCTCCGCTGGCCGCCTATGTCACAGACAGGGGGTTGCAACCTCCTTCAGGATTCGTCTTTCCATGGCGTGGTCGCCCCAGCAGGACAAGGCGCTGGCCGATGTGTCGGCCTGGCTGAAGCGCGGCAAGCCGCAGGTCTTCCGCCTGTTCGGCTTTGCGGGCACGGGCAAGACCACGCTGGCGCGCCATCTGGCCGAGGATATCGACGGTGAGGTCTGCTTTGGCGCCTTCACCGGCAAGGCGGCCTTGGTCATGCGCTCCAAGGGCTGCAAGGACGCGCGCACCATCCACAGCCTGATCTACCGGCCCAAGGACATTGATTCCGAGGAGCCCAGCTTCATCCTGAACGATGAGAGCCCCGCCCAGTCCGCCAGCCTCATCGTCATCGACGAGTGCTCCATGGTGGACGAGGAGCTGGGGCGCGATCTCCTGTCCTTCGGCAAGCCCGTGCTGGTGCTGGGCGATCCGGCGCAGCTCCCCCCCGTGAAGGGCGGCGGCTTCTTCACCGAGGTGGAGCCCGACGTCATGCTCACCGAGGTGCATCGCCAGGCGGCGGACAATCCCATCGTGCGCATGTCCATGATCGTGCGCGAGGGCGGGCGGCTCGACTATGGCGATTGGGGCGATTGCCGCATCATCGCCCGCCGCGACATCGACTCCATCGCCGTGACGGGCGCCGACCAAGTGCTGGTGGGCATGAACCGCACGCGCAAGCTCTTCAACCGGCGCATGCGCGAGCTCTTTGGCTTCACCCAGACCACGCCGGAGGCGGGCGACAAGCTCGTCTGCCTCAAGAACGACCGCACCAAGGGCCTGCTCAATGGCAGCCTGTGGAAGGTGAAGACCGTCTCCCCCATGCGCGCCAAGAAGCTGCGCATGAGCCTGACCCCTGACGATGATCCCAACCGCAAGGCGGTGCGGGTGGGCGTCATCCCCGCCTTTTTCGAAAGCGACGACGAAATTCCCTACGCCCTGCGCAAGGATTCCGACGAGTTCGACTTCGGCTATGCCCTGACCGTCCATAAATCCCAGGGGTCCCAATGGGACAATGTGGTGCTGTTCGACGAGAGCGGGGCCTTTCGCGAGCATCGCAACCGCTGGCTCTATACCGGCATCACCCGGGCGGCTGAAAAACTTACCATCGTGAAATAGCCCATGGACCAGCTGGCCGAGAGCGTCCTCGCCTTCATCCGCACCCATGAGGCCTGGGGGCCGCCGATCGTCTTCGTGCTGTCCTTTGGCGAATCGCTGGCCTTCGTCTCCCTGCTGCTGCCCGCCACCGTCATTTTATGGGGCGTGGGGGCCTTGATCGGGGCCAGCGGGCTCGATTTCTGGTCCTTCTGGATCGCTGCGGCTTTTGGCGCGGCGCTGGGGGACTGGTTCTCCTACTGGCTGGGCTACCATTATCACCAGCAGATTGCGGGCCTCTGGCCCCTGTCGCGCCACCCGGACCTCATGCCCCGCGCGCACCGGCTCTTCGAGAAATGGGGCGCGCCGGGGGTTTTTATCGGCCGGTTCTTCGGGCCTTTGCGTGCGGTGGTGCCGCTGGCGGCGGGAGCGGCCCAGATGCCGCGCTGGCTGTTTCAGGCAGCGAACTGGGCCTCGGCTTTCGTCTGGGCGACGACGACCCTTGGTCCCGGCGCCTTTGGCGTCAGCTGGTTGAAGGATTGGTTTGGTTGACGCTTGCCGCACCCCCTTGCATTGATTGCGCTCGTCGTGGTGAAACAGGCGGACAGAATTTCGGGAGGCTTGGGACATGAGCGGCAAATTCCACGGACGGCGCGAGGATCATCGTCTGGTGACGGGGCGGGGGCGTTACACCTCGGACTGGAACTTCCCCGATCAGGTCTACGCCCACTTCCTGCGCGCTGATCGCGGCCATGCGGAGGTGCGCGGCGTTGATGTGAGCGCGGCGCTGGCGACCCCCGGCGTGCTGGCGGTGCTGACCGGCGAGGACACCAAGGCGGCGGGCTTTGGCTCCGCCCCCTCGCTGATCCATTATCCCGGCAAGGACGGGATGAAGTTCATCAACGTGCATCGCGAGGTGATGGCCGAGACGCGCGTGCGCTTCGTGGGCCAGGAAGTGGCGCTCGTGGTGGCCACCAGCCACGCCATCGCCCAGGACGCCTCCGAGAAGATCGTGGTGGATTACCATGACCTGCCCGTGGTGGTGGACGCCGAAGAGGCGCTGAAGCCCGGCGCGCCGCAGCTCTATGACCATGTGCCGAACAACCTCGTCTTCGACTTCGAATATGGCTCGAAGGAGCAGTCCGACGCGGCCTTCGCCTCTGCCGCCCATGTGACCAAGCTGGTGGCGGATGCGCCGCGCATCATTGGCAATCCCATGGAGCCCAAGGCGGCTCTCGTGACCTACGACGCCGACAAGGACGTCTATGACCTCTACGCGCCTTCCCAGGGCATGACCATGATGCGCGGCGGCCTCTCCGTCGGCACCGGCATCCCCCAGGAGAAGCTGCGCGTCCACGCCCATGACGTGGGCGGCGGCTTTGGCATTCGCGGCGAGGCCTATTCGGAATATTGCTCACTGCTGCTGGCGGCCAAGAAGGTCGGACGCCCCGTGAAGTGGGTCTCCACCCGCTCTGAAACCCACCTCAGCGACCATCACGGCCGCGCGGCGAAACTCTTCGGCGAACTGGCGCTGGACAAGGACGGCAAGTTCCTCGCCGTGCGCTTCCAGTGGATCGTCAACACCGGCGGTTATCTCTCCAGCCCCGGCGCCTTCACCAACACCCTGCCGCCCTCCATGCATGCGGTGAATGTCTACACGATCCCGGTCGTGCATGGCCTGCATCGGGTGGTCCTCACCAACACCACGCCCACGACCCCTTACCGCGGCGCGGCGCGTCCCAATGTGAGCTATATCGTCGAGCGCCTCGTGGAGGAGGCCGCGCGCGAGATGGGCATCGACCGCGTCGAGATCCGTCGCCTCAACGCCATCCCCCGCGAAGCCTTCCCCTACAAGACGCCGACCGGCTCTGTTTATGACAGCGGCGATCCCAAGGGCCTCATCGACGACGCCGTGCGTTATGCGGACTGGGCGGGCTATGAGAAGCGCCGTCAGGAATCGCTTTCGCGTGGCAAGCTGCGGGGCATTTCCTGCTGCGCCTTCATCGAGCCTGCGGGCGGGGGCGGCAGCCCGGTGGAGGAGGTCGCCATCAAGTTCGGCGATTCCGGCAATCCCATCCTCTATACGGTGTCCGGCCCCTCCGGGCAGGGCCACGAGACCACCTATCCCGAGATCGTCGGCCAGGTGCTGGGCATGGAGGCCGACGACATCACCCTGCGCTATTCGGACCCGGATGGTCCGGCCCAGCGCGGCGATGGCACCATCGGCTCGCGCTCCCTCATGAGCCATGGTAGCGCCCTGTTCCAGGCGGCCCATGAGGTCGTGAAGAAGGGCCGCGAACTCGCCGCCCAGCATCTCGAGGTGGGATCCGACGACATCGAGTTCACCGAGGGCCAGTACCGCGTGCGTGGCACCGATCTGGCGGTTGGGCTTGTGGAACTGTCGCGCATCTACGCCAAAGATGGGGTGAGCCCGCTCGACACCCTCTTCGAGGGCGCGCAGCAGCGCTCCTTCCCCACCGGCGCCCATGTGGCTGAAGTGGAGGTCGATCCGCAGACCGGCGAAGTCGAGCTGCTGAGCTATGTGGGCGTGGACGATGCGGGCAACATCATCAACCACACCCTGGCCGAGGGGCAGATCCATGGCGGCGTGATGCAGGGGCTGGGGCAGGTGCTCGGCGAGGTCTGCATCTACGACCAGAGCGGCCAGATGCTGACCGGCAGCTTCATGGATTACTGCATGCCCCGCGCCGCCGATCTGAAGGGCCTGAAGCTCTATGATCGCCCGATCCCCGCCCCCGGCAATCCGCTGGGCGCCAAGGGCGTGGGCGAGGCTGGCACCACCGGCTCCGTGCCCACCCTCGCCAATGCGGTGATGGACGCGCTGCGCCCGACGGGCGTCAACCATGTGGACTTCCCCCTGACGGCTGCGCGCATCTGGAACGCGATCAAGGCGAGCAAGGCCGCCTGATCGAGGCGCACTGAAAAACATGAGGCCGACAGCTCCCGCAGCCGTCGGCCTTTTTGTTGCAAGACGCGGGTTACGCCCGCGCCATGCGACGTCAGCACGAAAAAAGCGCTTGGCCAGCCTCGCGGCGCCCGGCATAACAGACGCATCAATTTCAGGAGGAAACACCATGACGGAAGCCACTTCGGGACTCGCATCCCTGCCGCAGCAGAATGTTCTCGTGAGGGTCGAGGATGGCATCGCCTGGGTGACACTCAACCGTCCCTCCAAGCGCAACGCCTTCAACCCCGGCATCGTCTTCGAGATGGTGCAGGTG
>CAMDOY010000099.1 GCA_945903655.1 Rhizobium sp. Q54
AGCTCGTCCAGCGTGGATTTCAGGGTTGTGTTGAGGGGCTCGATAGTGCCGCGCAGCTCCAGCAGGGCGGCGTCGCTGAGCTCGCGCTTGCCCAGGGCCTGCTCGATCTGCTCGATGCTGGCGCGGACGCCGTCGAGCTTCTGGGCCGCCACGGAAACGGGAGTCGGGGCCTGCGCGAAGGTGAGGCTCGCACCCAGCACAAGCGTGAGGGCGCACAGAAGGAGGCGAAACGAACGAATCAAAGGCTGATGCTCCAGGACCAGTGGGCCCATACTAGCTGAGTCGGGCCATTTCGCGGCCAGAGCTTGGGTTTTGGCGCCTACACATCGTCGTAATCGTGGGTGGCCCCCTGAAAATCCTCCACCCGCCAGCCCTGCTCCGCTGGCTTCAGATAGGTCGGCCCGATGGGGGATTTGCCGAAGCCGCCGGGAATGTCGAGCACATAGGCGGGCTGGCAAAGCCCGGAAACCCGGCCCAGCAGGGCGCGGACCAGCTCCTGCCCGCGCGAGATGGAGACCCGCAGGTGGGAGGTGCCGGGGGCGAGGTCGGGGTGGTGGAGGTAATAGGGCTTGATGCGGGTCTCCACGAAGGCGCGCATCAGCTCGACCAGAACCTCGGCGTCATCGTTCACCCCCGCCAGCAACACGCTCTGGCTCACCATCACGACGCCTGAATCGATCAGCCGCGCGCAGGCCTCCCGCGCCCCGGGGGTCAGCTCGCGCGGATGGTTGGCGTGCAGCGCCACATAGACGGCGCGGGGGAAGCGCTTGAGGGCGGCGATGACCTCCGGCGTGATGCGCGAGGGGTCGACCGCAGGCACCCGGCTGTGCAGGCGCACCACCTTCACATGGGGGATCGCGGCCAGCGCCTTCATGGCCTCGGCAAGGCGTCGGGGCGAGAGGGCCAGCGGATCGCCCCCGGTGAGGATCACCTCCCAGATCCCGGGATCGGAGCGGATATAGGCCAGCGCCGCCTCCAGCGCCGCGCCCGCCAGCATCCCCGCCCCGCCCGGACCCACGGTCTCGCGCCGGAAGCAGAACCGGCAATAGACCGGGCAGGCATGCAGCAATTTCAGCAGGACCCGGTCGGGATAGCGATGCACGATCCCCTCGACGGGCGAATGGGCCTGATCGCCGATGGGGTCGGCGCGCTCCTGCGGGCGGGTCTCGAGCTCGGCGATATCAGGCACAAACTGGCGGCGGATGGGATCACGGGGGTCCAGCGGGTCGATGAGGGCGGCGATTTCAGGGGTGATCGCCATGGCGTAGCGGGCGGTCACGCCCTCCAGCGCGGCGACTGCCTCCGCCGAAGCGAGGCCCGCCGCGGCCAGATCGGCGGGGCTGTGCAACCCGCTCATGGCGCGATCTCCGCCACGGGGGTCCAGATCACCTGATCGATGCGCGAGGCGCCTGTGGCCAGCATCACGAGGCGATCAACCCCCAGCGCAATGCCGCAGGCCTCGGGCATGAGGGCGAGGGCGGCGAGGAAATCCTCGTCGAGGGGATAGCGCTCATCCGCCCCATAGATGCGCGCGCGCTCGTCCATCTCCATCTCGAAACGGCGGCGCTGTTCGGCGGGGTCCGTGAGTTCGCCAAAGGCGTTGGCCAGCTCCACCCCGCAGGCGTAGAGCTCGAAGCGTTCGGCCACGCGCGGATCATGGGCGCAGGGCCGCGCCAGCGCCGCCTCGCAGGCGGGATATTCGATCAGGACCGTGGGGCGACCGAGTCCCAGGCGATGCTCCACATGGGCCACCAGCAGCTTGCTGAAGAGGTCCGACCAGGTGTCGTCTGGCGCAGGCGTCACCCCAGCGAGCACCGCTTGCGCGGCGAGCGCATCCCGGTCGGGGCGGCCCTGCGGATCCAGCGTCGCCAGCAAATCGACGCCAGCGTAGCGCTGGAAGGCCTCAGCCACGGTCAGGCGCTCGGGCGTCGCGAAGGGGTCCGAAACCCGGTCGCGGTAGCGCAGCTCGGTCACGCCAGCGGCTGTGGCGGCGGCGGCGAGGATGCGGCTGCAATCGCCGATCAAGGTCTCGTAAGGCTCGCCCACCCGATACCATTCCAGCAGGGTGAATTCGGGATGGTGCAGGGGCCCGCGCTCCCCGTTGCGGAAAGCGTGGGCGAAGGTGAAGATCCGCTCCTCGCCCGCCGCCAGCAGCTTCTTGCAGGCGAATTCCGGAGAGGTATGCAGAAAGAGCCTGCGCGCCGCCCCGTCCGGTCCGGTCAATGTGGTGGCGAAGGCGCCGATATGGGCCTCGTTGCCGGGCGAGACCTGCAGGGCGGCGGTGTCCACCTCCAGAAAATCCTGCGCCGCAAAGCCCGCCCGCCAGGCGGCGAGCATGCGCGCGCGCGCCCGCAGAAAGGGCCTGCGGTCGGCATGGACATGGGGCGTCCACCAGGAAGAGGGGGTGGGGGGTGTTGTCATTCGTGCCGTGCTTTGCCATAGGAATGGCGCTTCGCCGAGAGAATTATGGTACAGGCCGCTCAAGAACGCCCTGAATAGGCTGCGCAAGGCCTGCCATCAACCAAGGATACCCGCCGTGAAAGTCATCGCCAGTTCGGTTCGCAAGGGCAATATCATCGAGCACGAGGATGGTCAGCTCTACGCTGTGCTCTCCGCCGAGAGCTTTCACCCGGGCAAGGGCACGCCCACGACCCAGATCGACATGCGCCGCCTGTCGGACGGCGTGAAGACCCAGGTGCGCTACAAGACCACCGAGCAGGTCGAGCGCGCCTATGTGGAAGACACCGAATACAGCTATCTCTACTCGGATGGCGACGGCAATCACTTCATGAACGCCGAGAACTATGACCAGCTCAATGTGCCCGACGATGTCATCGGCTCGCAGAAGGCCTTCCTGCAGGAAGGCCAGAAGATCATTCTGAGCATCTTCAACGGCGTGGCCGTCGGCATCCAGCTGCCCCCGCGCGTCACCCTCGAGGTGATGGAGACCGAGCCGGCCATGAAGGGCCAGACCGCCTCCTCCTCCTTCAAGCCCGCCATCCTGTCGAACGGCGCCCGCACCATGGTGCCCCCCCACATTTCCGTTGGCACCCGCATCGTGGTCCAGACCGAAGACGGCTCCTATGTGGAGCGCGCGAAGGATTGACGCTCCGGGGATCAGCATCAAGCGACCCCCACAGTGGGGTCGCTCTCATCTGATCGCAGACGACATGCAGACCCACGAAAAAAAACGGCCCGCAAAAGCGAGCCGTTTTTTTCGTTGATGATGCAACCAGATCAGACCGCGGCGGCTGCCGCCTGCTTCTTCTCGATCTCGCGCTTGATCAAGCGGGCGCCCTGGGACAGCTCGTCCTCATGGGCCTTGATCAGGAAGGCGTCGAGGCCGCCGCGGTGCTCGACCGAGCGCAGGGCTGCGGCGGCGACGCGGAAGCGCACGGAGCGCTGCAAGGTGTCGGAAATCAGCGTGACGTTGCACAGGTTCGGCATGAACCGGGTGCGGGTCTTGTGATTGGAATGGCTAACGAGATTGCCGCTCTGGACGGCCTTGCCGGTCAGCTCGCAACGACGGGACATGGCACGCTTCCTTTCGAACTCTTCTACACGGCCTTGCGGCTGCGTCCGGACATCCGGAGACGGAAAAACGGTGGCGAACCGGGGCTTTGGCGCCCTTTAAAGAGACCGCGCCAGCAAAGGCGCAGGCCCCAACGGATCGAACCGCTCGGGTGATTGGTCGCGGGTGTATAGTGGAGGGGCTGCGGCCCGTCAAGCAAAAGCCCGGGCTGTCTGCGCTGATTCGTCCGCGCAGCGCCATCAAAGCGGCGGATTCCCAAGGCTTGCTCGGCGGGTTAGAAGCCCATGGGCGCACAGGATGGTTTGATTCGATGTTTCAAAGCTTGCAGACGGGCGTGAGACCCTCCATTCGAGCCATGGGCCTGAGCGTCGGCGCCCTCGCCTTGCTCGCCCTCGCCCTGCCGGGCGCGGCGCAGGCGCAGGGGTTCCAGGCCCGCTATTCCGTCAAGCTGATCGGTCTTTCGCTGGGCTACGCCACCCTCTCGGGTTCTGTAGAGCCCGGCGCCTATCAGATCGACGCCACCGCCAAGCTCACGGGCGTGGCGGCGCTGGTGTCGAGCTCCAAGGGGGCCGGCGCCGCCTCGGGCCTGCTGGTGCAGGGCCGCGTGGCGCCCAACGCCTACGCCACCACCTCCGCCAACGCCACCATGACCCGCACCGTGCGCATCGCCATGGCGCAGGGCACTGTGAAGGCCTCGGAGATCGCCCCGCCCTTCGAGGAGCTGCCAGGCCGCGTGCCCATGACCGAGGCCCATAAACAGAAGATCATCGATCCCCTGAGCGCCCTGATCATGCCCGTCGCCGAGGGCGGCGCGGTGATTGGCCCCGCATCCTGCCCCAAGACCCTGCCCGTCTATGACGGCTGGGCGCGCTTTAATATCAACCTGACCTATGTGGCGACCCGCCAGGTCAAGGTGAAGGGCTATGAGGGCCCCGTGGCCGTCTGCTCCGCGCGCTATGTGGCGGTCGCCGGTCACCGGCCCGACCGGCCCGCGACGAAATTCATGGAAAACAACAAGGAAATGGAAGTCTGGCTCGCGCCCTTGGGCGAAAGCCGGATTACTCTGCCCCTGCGCATCTCCGTCGCCACCATGGTCGGCACGACCGTGATCGAGGCCACCGAGTTCGAGACGACCCCGGCTGTGAAGGCCGCCTCGCGCTAGGATCGTCCCTTCAGCCCTGCCTGCTTGCGCCCGCGCGTCCCAAAACGAGACGCCTGTTAACCTCTGGCGTCGCGATTCACACGATGCCCCGAACCGCCAAACTTTTTTATGCGTCTCTTTAGTGGCGCCCGGGCGGGTCAGGCGCCACATGTGGAGGGAACAAGGGGTGAATTCCGACTACTCAGTGATTCGTCGCCGATTCGTTCGGGATTCGTCCGAGTGGTTAACGCAGCGATGAAAAGATTATCTGTTGACAGAAGCGCCCATCGGAGTCCCGCCGCGAGTCGAGTCGAATCCTATTCTTGAGGGTTCTGAGTCCTGCCGATTCACAAGACTTAGCTATTCTATAGATGACTCATGCCAGATCTTGCGGTGAACAAATCAAGACTCAAGGAGAGTCGCCGATTCGGGCGCGATTCGTTCCCATCCCGTTCGAAGTGTGAACGAAGACTCGACGAACTGTGCCAATTCGGGCAGACGAGAGGGGTTCGACAGCGGACCGCGCGCAGGGGGCGTCACGCATGAATCTCGCTTTCCAGGCCCCCGGGATCCAGCCGGCCTCGGAGCGCAGCCGCGGCGTCACCGCCGTGCTGGGGCCGACCAACACCGGCAAGACCCACATCACCGTCGAGCGCATGCTGCAATATCCCAGCGGCATCATCGGCTTGCCCCTGCGCCTGCTGGCGCGCGAGGTCTATAACAAGGTCGTCGAGAAAGCGGGCGTGGGCGCGGTGGCCCTCATCACCGGCGAGGAGAAGATCAAGCCGCGCAACCCCCGCTACTGGATCTCCACCGTGGAGGCCATGCCCCGCGATCTCTCGGTGGATTTCGTCGCCGTTGACGAAATCCAGCTCGCCGCCGACCTCGACCGGGGCCATGTCTTCACGGATCGCCTGCTGAACCGGCGCGGTCGCGAGGAAACCTGGCTCATCGGCGCCTCCACCATCCAGCCGCTGATCGAAAAACTTCTGCCAGGCGTGCCCATCGTGACGCGGCCGCGCCTGTCCACGTTAACCTTTGCAGGCGAGCGCAGGCTCTCGCGCCTGCCCCCGCGCAGCGCCATCGTCGCCTTCTCGGCGGAGGAGGTCTACGCCATCGCCGAACTGATTCGCCGCCAGCGCGGCGGCGCCGCCGTGGTGCTGGGGGCCCTGAGCCCGCGCACCCGCAACGCCCAGGTGGCGCTCTATCAGTCCGGCGAGGTCGATTACATCGTCGCCACCGACGCCATCGGCATGGGGCTCAATCTCGACGTCGATCACATCGCCTTCGCGGGAAACCGCAAATTCGACGGCTGGCAATACCGCCCCCTTAACAATGGCGAATTCGGCCAGATCGCCGGGCGGGCGGGGCGCTATATCAAGGATGGCGCCTTCGGCACCACCGGGCGCTGCCCCGCCTTCGACCTCGAAACGGCGCAGGCCATCGAGACCCATCGATTCGATCCGCTGATGATGTTGCAGTGGCGAAATTCTTCGCTCGATTTTTCTTCCATCGAAAGTTTGCAGGCCTCCCTGGAGATGCTGCCCACGGAACCGGGCCTGACGCGGGCGCCCACGGCAACCGACATGGTGGTGCTCGACCTGCTGTCGCGGGATGCGGACGTGCGGCGGCAAACCAAGACCAAGGCCGATGTGCAGCGCCTCTGGGAAGTATGCCAAGTCCCTGATTACCGGAAGGTTTCGCCGACTGCACACGCAGAGCTCGCGCTCACCCTCTTCCATTTTGTGGTGCGCGCCGGGCGGGTTCCCGACGAGTGGTTCCAGCGTCAATTGTCCCAGTTCGACCGCACCGATGGGGAGATCGACACCCTCTCCGCGCGCATTGCGCAGGTGCGAACCTTCAACTTCATCGCCAATCGTCCGGACTGGCTGCGTGATCCCGAGCATTGGCAGGGCGTCACGCGTCAGGTAGAGGACAGTTTGTCCGACGCTCTTCATGAGCGCCTCGCCCACCGGTTCGTCGACCGGCGGACGAGCGTGCTGATGCGTCGCTTGAGAGAGAATGCAATGCTCGAAGCGGAAATCACCGGGTCCGGCGACGTCATGGTCGAAGGTCAGCATGTAGGAAACCTGCACGGGTTCCGTTTCACACCGGACCCGCAGGCGGGGGGCGATGTCGCCCGCACCCTCACCGCAGCCGCGCATCAGGCGCTGGCGAGCGAGATCGAGAGCCGCGCCACCCGCGTCAGCGAGGCCGTGGACGAGGCCTTCGTCCTCGCCAATGACGGCACGATCCGATGGCTCGGCGAGCCCGTGGGCAAACTCACCTCCGGCGAGCAGGTTCTGACGCCCCGCGTGCGGGTGCTGGCGGACGAGCAGCTCACCGGCCCGGCGCTGGAGATGGTGCAGCGACGCCTCGACCTCTGGGTCGGCCAGCACATCAAGAAGCTCCTCGGGGGCCTGGCGGAACTGGAGACTGGCGAGGGGCTCGAGGGCATCGGGCGTGGCATCGCCTTCCAGCTCGCCGAATCCCTGGGCGTGCTGGAGCGCTCCAAGGTCGCCACCGAAACCAAGTCGCTCGATCAGGGCGCCCGCGCGGCGCTGCGCAAGTTGGGCGTGCGCTTCGGCGCCTATCACCTCTATCTCGCGCCCCTGCTCAAGCCCGCCCCGCGCGCGCTGGCGGCCCAACTCTGGGCCCTCAAGCATGGCGGCATCGAGGGCGTGAAGGGTCTCGACGAGGTCTCGCATCTGGCCGCCACGGGCCGCACCTCCTTCGCCGCCGACAAGGATGTCCCCAAGGGGCTCTATCTCGCCGCCGGTTTCCGCGTGTCGGGCGAGCGCGCCGTACGCGTGGATATTCTGGAGCGTCTGGCGGATCTCATCCGCCCGGCCATCGCCTACCGCCCCGGCGTCACCGTCGGCGAGCCCCCGGCGGGCGCGGCGGATGGAGACGGCTTTGTGGTGACGGTCGCCATGACCTCGCTGGCGGGCTGCTCGGGCGAGGCCTTCGCCTCGATCCTGCGGTCCTTGGGTTATGCAGCCGAAAGCCGCAAGGGTCCTGCGATCACGGCGACGATTCTGAAGCCAGCTCCCATGCAGCCCATCACAGCGGCTGCGCCTGAGGAGGGCGCAGAGGTTGAAGCTTCGGCGGAAGTTGAAGCTGAAGCGGAGCAGACCGCGACCGCCGCCGAGGGCGAAGTGGCTGAGCATGCCGAGGCTACGCAGGCGGAGCCTGTGGAGGCCGAAGCCGCCATCGAGGCCGCTCCCGAGGCCCCCGCTGAGGAGCCGGCCGCGGAAGAGGTCGTGTCCGAGGAGGTTGTTTCCGAAGCGTCGGCCTCCGAGGTCCCTGCGGCTGAAGACGCTGTCGCGCAAGCGGCCCCCGTCGAAGACGGCGAAGCCACGGGCGAACCCGCCGTGGAAGAGGTCCTCATCGAAGTCTGGCGTCCGGGCCGCAGGCCGCAAGAGGGCCGTCGGCCCGAGCGCCAGCGTGGCCGGGGCGACCGGGGCGGCCCGCGCCGCGACCAGCAGGGCCAGAGGCCCCGCGATGGCCAGCAGCCAGCTCCCGCCCCCGCAGCGGACGGCGAGGCCGCAGCCGCCGGCGCGACGCCGGAGCGCACCCAGCAGCCCCGCCGCGACCAGCGCCGGTTCGAGGGCTACAATGCGCGTCCCCAGGGCGATCGCCCGCAGGGGGACCGCCCCAGAGGCGACCGGCCCCAGGGTGGCCGTCCGCAGGGGGATCGCCCTCAGGGCAATCGGCCCCAGGGAGACCGTCCCTTCAACAAGGGCCGTCCCGAGCGCAACGATCAGCGCGGCGACCGGACCTTTGCGAGCACGGAGCGTCCCGCCCGCGACAAGCAGCCGGACCCCAATTCACCCTTCGCCAAGCTCTTGGCCCTGAAGGCCGAACTCGAGAACAAGGGCAAGAAGGATTGATCCACGCGCGGCTGTCGCTCCCGTAATGGCGGGCCGGGATCCTCAGACGGGTCAAGGCGGCCCGGCGGCTCGGCAGCGGCTGGACAAGTGGCTCTGGTTCGCCCGCGTGGTGAAGACCCGGGCCCTGGCCGCAAAACTGGTCACGGCGGGCCATGTGCGGCTAAACGGAACCCGCGCGGCAGGTCCGGACAAGCCGGTGCGCCCCGGCGACGTGCTGACCATCGCGCTGGAGCGGCAGGTCAGGGTCTTGCGGGTCGTGGCGCCGGGCGAACGGCGCGGCCCCTATGAGGAGGCCAGGCGCCTCTTCGACGACCTGACGACGCCCCCTGATTCGTCCTCTCCCGAGGCAAGCCTCGATCCTGGGGATTGATCCGCTCCCGTCATCTTGCGCCTCAGACGCAAAGGCGTTAGCAAAAGCGTCAGCGCTGTGGGCGGATTCAAGGACCGCGCGCGCCGGAAGTCTTGGCAGGAGCTGATTTAATGACCTACGTCGTCGTCGAAAACTGCATTAAGTGCAAGTACATGGATTGCGTGGAGGTATGCCCCGTGGATTGTTTCTACGAGGGTGAGAACATGCTCGTGATTCATCCCGACGAATGTATCGATTGCGGCGTCTGCGAGCCCGAATGCCCCGCCGAGGCGATCAAGCCCGACACCGAGCCGGGCCTCGACAAGTGGCTCAAGCTGAACGCCGATATGGCGAAGTCCTGGCCCAACATCACGGTCAAGCGGGACTCGCCGGAGGACGCCAAGGCCTTCGACGGCAAGGAGGGCAAGTTCGACGCCTATTTCTCGCCAGAGCCCGGCGAAGGAGACTGAGACCCGTTTTTCCGGGATTCAGAGCCGGTTGGCGCGTCGGCTGGACGGACGCCGCCAGCCGAGCTCGACGTCGCGTAAGCTTACGTTAGCGCCGATTTTGAATCCTTCATTTTTTGTGGTATGGGTACTCCCAACAGTCGATCAAGGCAATTGCTGTGCTGCGCGTTGCTTGCCGCGCGCATCTCGTTTTTGCGTCCCTCATGCTTGTATGCGCCCTTCAGGAGCCACGAGCCTTTTTGCGGGACTCCCCCAGGGCGCCTGATTGGCTGAGGAGATCCTCGAACGCGTTTGGTTCGAGCAGGGATCTCTGATCCATTCACCGGAGGGTGCATGGTCGCCTGTCCCGTCTCCAAAGCGGGATGATAGAGGGAGTAACCGAGTATGTCTTCGACCAGTAAGTCGTCGCGTAACGATGCGCGTAATGGAGCAAAATCCAAGACCAATTCCTCCGCCGCCAAACCCTCTACGGCCAAAACTGCGGCGACCAAATCTATTGCGGCCAAGCCGGTCAACGCCAAAACCACCAGCGCTAAAATTGCCAGCGCCAAGACAGCGAGCGTCAAGCCTGCAAGCACGAAGCCTGCAGCCGCCAAATCGGCGAGCGGCAAAACCGCGACCGCCAAAACCGTGACCGAAAAGACCGGGGCTGCAAAGACTGTGACCACAAAGACCGCCACTGCGAAAACCGCCAGCGCCAAGCCTGCAAGCACGAAGCCTGCAGCCGCGAAACCTGTGGCGGCGAAAGCTGCGGCGGCGAAGTCGGCGGTCGCAAAGACCGAGCCCAAGGCGAATGGCAAGGCGGCTCCTGCTCCGGCGCCCGCCGCCAAGGCGCGCGCGGCCGCGTCGACGGCGCAGACCAGCAGCGTGAAGAAATCTGAAAAGCCCAAGGTCGCCGCCGAGGCGTCGACCCCCGCCAGCAAGGCCAAGAGCGAGGCCCCCAAGGCTGTAGCGGCCCCGGCCAAAGCGACCACTGAGAAGAAGGCGCCAGAAGCCAAGGCGGCGCCTGCGGTCAAGGCTGTCCCCGCCGCCAAGGCTGCGCCCGCGGTCAAGCCCGTCGCAGAAGCAAAGGCGAAAGCGCCTGCGCCCAAGGCGGTCGCGCCCGCGGCCCCGGCCAGCAAGCCCGCCGCCAAACCCGCTGCTGAAAAGGTTGCGCAGCCCCAGTCGCCCGTGGTGAAAGCCCCGACGCCTGTTCAGGCTGCTCCCTCCACCGCACCCGTCGCCGCTCCTGCGGCGCAGGCGGTTTCGTCGACGCCTAAACCGGCGCCCAAATCATCTCAGACGCAAGTTGGGACTGTGAACCTGAAAAAGCCTCAGACAGCTAAC
>CAMDOY010000100.1 GCA_945903655.1 Rhizobium sp. Q54
GAAAACGGCGCGGGCAAGTCCACGCTGGCGAAATGCATCATGGGCTTTTACCGCGCCGATGGGGGCTCGCTGCTGCTCAATGGCGCGCAGGCCGAGGTGCGCAATCCCCGCGATGCGCGCGCGCGGGGGTTGGGGATGGTCTACCAGCATTTCACCCTGGTGCCTTGCCTGACGGGCGCCGAAAACCTCGTCATCAGCCGCGCCGATGCGCCCGCCATCATCGACTGGAAAAAGGAGAAGCAGCGCCTCGCCGAATTCCTCGACCGCATGCCGTTCCGCGCGCCCCTCGATGTGCCGGTGGCCTCGCTGGCGGCGGGTGAAAAGCAGAAGCTGGAAATCCTCAAGCTGCTCTATCTCGACCAGCGCCTGCTCATTCTCGACGAGCCGACCTCCGTCCTCACCCCCAATGAAGCCGACGAGATTCTGGGTCTCTTGCGCGGCATGACGGACGACAGGGAAATCTCCGTCGTCATGATCACCCACAAATTCCGTGAGGTGACCGCCTTCGCCGACAGTCTCACCGTTCTGCGCCGGGGCCAGATGGTGGGCGGGGGCAGGGTGGAGGATATGTCCACCGGCGACATGGCGCGCCTGATGATCGGCGACGCCCAGATCACCACCCGCGCTCTGCGGCAGGAACAACCGGCCGGTCCCGCAGTCCTCGAATTGGCGGCGCTGATCGCCAAGGGCGAGGAGGACAAGAATGTTCTCGACCACGTCAATCTGAAGGTCGGCGCTGGTGAAATCGTCGGAATCGCCGGCGTCTCCGGCAATGGCCAATCGCAATTGATGGAGGTGCTGTCGGGCCAGCGCCTGCTCTATGATGGCCGCATCCTCATCCGCAACCAGCCCTTCGAACCCACGCGCGAAGCCTTCTTCAAGCTGAAGATCTTCGGCCTGCCTGAGGAGCCCCTCAAGAACGCCACCGTGCCGCGCATGAGCGTGGCCGAAAACATGGCCTTCCGCAGTTTCGACAGGCCACCCAACGCCTCCTTCGGCTGGTGGCTTTCGGCGGGCCCCATGCGCGAGAAGGCGCGCGAACTCATCGCGACCTATCGCGTGAAGACGCAGTCGCCCGACACCGCCATCGGCGATCTCTCCGGCGGCAATGTGCAGCGTGCTGTGCTGGCGCGCGAATTGTCGGGGGATGTGGATGTGCTGATCGTCGCCAATCCCTGCTTCGGTCTCGATTTCGCCTCGGTCGCCGACATCCGCTCGCAGATCATGGAGCAGCGCAATCGCGGCGCCGCCGTGCTGCTCATCTCCGAAGATCTCGACGAGATTCTCGAACTTGCCGACCGGGTCGCCGTCATGTCGGAGGGCGCGATCACCTATGTGGCGCCCATTGGCGAGACCGACCGCGCCACCATCGGCATGCATATGGCGGGGCATGAATGATGATCGAGATTCCCGCGCGTCCCTATCCCTTCTCGCTCGACCCCGTGCATACGGCGCTGGTGGTCATCGACATGCAGCGCGATTTTGTGGAATGCGGCGGCTTTGGCGAGGCGCTGGGCAATGATGTGACGAAACTGCAGTCCATCATCCCCACGGTGGCGGCGCTGCTCGCCCTGTTTCGCGCCAAGGGCTGGGCGATCCTGCATACGCGCGAATGTCATCTGCCCGACCTCAGGGATTGTCCGCCGTCCAAGCGCCTGCGCGGCAAGGGCGCCCTGCGCATCGGCGATGTCGGCCCCATGGGGCGGCTTTTGGTGCGCGGCGAGGCGGGCGCTTCCATCGTGTCCGAATGCGCGCCGCTCCCGGGCGAAATGGTCATCGACAAGCCGGGCAAGGGCATGTTCTTCGCCACCGATTGCGAAAGCCTTCTGCGCGCTGCGGGCGTCACCCATCTTGTCTTCGCGGGCGTCACTACGGAAGTCTGCGTGCAGACCTCCATGCGCGAGGCCAATGATCGGGGCTTCGAATGCCTGCTGGTCACCGACGCCACTGAAAGCTATTTTCCGGAATTCAAGGCGGCGGCCATCGAGATGATCGTGGCCCAGGGCGGCATCGTCGGATGGGCGACGAGCTTTCCACAACTCAAGGAGGCGCTGGCGTGACAGTAGAGACACAGGAGATCGAGCGCCTCGTGGAGGCGACGGCTGCGGCTTTGCAATTGGCCATCCCGCCCGAGGGCTTGCCCGTGGTCGTGGAACATCTGGCGGTGGCCTATCGCATGGCGCCGCTGATCATGGATTTCCCGCTCGGCGACGAGCAGGAACCTGCCCCGGTCTTCACGCCATGAGTGCATCCCCCACGATGACGGCGGCTGAGGCCGCCGCTGGCTTCAAGGCCGGGTCCTTCACTGCGACCCAGATGGTCGAGGCGTCGCTGGCGCGCATCGCGGCCCATGACCCCGCGCTGGGCGCCTTCACCTGCGTCACCGCCGCGCGCGCCCGTGCCCAGGCGGCCGTGCTTGATGCGCGCCACGCGAAGGGCGAGGATGGTGGCCCGCTGGCGGGCGTGGTCTTCGCCGTGAAGAACCTCTACGACATCGCAGGCGAGGTCACCCTTGCGGGCTCGCGCATCAACCGCGATCACGCCCCCGCAAAGGCGGACGCGACGCTCGTCACCAAACTCGAAGCGAAGGGCGCGATCCTCATGGGCGCGCTGAACATGGGCGAATATGCCTATGACTTCACCGGCGAGAACGCCCACTATGGCCCTTCGCGCAATCCGCATGATCCCGCGCATATGTCCGGGGGCTCTTCGGGCGGTTCGGGCACGGCTGTGGCTGCGGGGTTTGTGCATCTGACCCTGGGGTCGGACACCAACGGCTCCATTCGCGTGCCCTCGTCCTTCTGCGGTTTGTTTGGCCTCAAGCCCACCTATGGGCGGCTGTCGCGGGCGGGCAGCTTTCCCTTCGTGTCGAGCTTCGATCATCTGGGCCCCATGGGCCGCTCGGCGCTCGATCTGGCGTTGGCCTATGACGCCATGCAGGGCGAGGATGCGCGCGATCCCATGCAGGCAAAGCGGCCCGCACAAGCGACGATGGCTTCACTGGACGAGGGCTTGAAGGGCCTTCGCATCGCACGCGCTGGCGGTTATTTCGCGCGCGGGGCGGGCGCTGAGGTGTTCGAGACGGTTGATGTGGTGGCGCAGGCGCTGGGCGCTGCGCACAGCGTGGACCTGCCCGAGGCGCATCGCGCCCGCGCCGCTGGCTATCTCGTCACCATGGCGGAGGGCGCGAGCCTGCATCTGGATCGCCTGCGCACGCGCGCTAGGGATTATGACCCCGATGTGCGCGACCGCCTGATCGCAGGCGCCATGGTTCCCGGCGCCTGGGTCGTGCAAGCGCAGAAACTCCGCCGCTGGTTCCATGACGCCGTGGTGAAGATCTTCGACGAGGTCGATGTCATCATCGCTCCCGCCACGCCCTGTCGCGCGCCGCTCATTGGCCAGAAAAACATGGTGCTCGATGGCGTCGAGATGATGGTCAGGGCCAACCTTGGCATCTTCACGCAGCCCATTTCCTTCATCGGCTTGCCCGTTGTCACCGTTCCCATCTGGAGCCCCGGCGAAAAGCTGCCGATGGGCGTGCAGATCATCACCGCGCCGTGGCGCGAGGACATCGCCTTGCGTGTCGCCCATGATCTGGCGTCCATGGGCGTCGCGCGCGCGCCTGTGGCGGCGCTTTAGGCAGAGAGCAAGAACATGAAGCCCATGTCCCTCCCATCCCATGGGCTCTATGACTATTCCGGCATTCGCGGGCGGCCTGTCTATGATTGGCCCAACGGCAAGCGGCTCGCGGTCTATGTGGCCTTGAACCTCGAGCATTTCGCGTTCGGCGAGGGGCTCGGCGCTGAACTCGCGCCATCAGGGCCGCAGCCGGATGTGCTGAACTACACCTGGTGCGATTGGGGCAACCGGGTGGGCGCATGGCGGCTGCTATCGCTGTTCGAGCAATTGGCGCTGCCTGTTTCAGTGCTCGCCAATGCCGCGATGTATGATCTGGCGCCCGATCTCATGGCCGCCTTCCGCCAGCGTGGCGACGAGATGGTCGGCCATGGGCGGACAAACTCAGAGAAACAAGGCGTGCTGAGCGAGGCCGATGAACGCGCGCTGATTGCGCAGGCCACGGAGGTTCTGGCGCAGCATGAGGGCAAGGCGCCCGAGGGGTGGCTGGGGCCCTGGATCTCGGAAAGCCGCCTCACGCCCAGCCTGCTGCAGGAAGCGGGCTATGGCTATCTGCTGGACTGGTGCATGGACGATCAGCCCGTCTGGTTCCGCACACGCAAGGGCCGCATTTTGAGCGTGCCCTATCCGCAGGAACTCAACGATATCCCCATGATCGTGGCGCGGCGCATCGAAGGCGCTGTCTTCGCCGACATGATCATCGATCAATTCGACGAGATGCTGGACCAGAGCCGCGAGGCGCCGCTGGTGATGGGGATCGCCCTGCATCCCTATATCGTGGGCCAGCCCCATCGCCTGCGTCACCTGCGCCGCGCCCTGGCCCATATCGCCGCACTGCGCGAGGATGTCTGGATCACGACTGCAGGCGACATTGCGCGCCACGCGGCGGGGTTGCCCGAGGGAATCGTCCCGGGCTCCGCGCCGCGCGCCGACTAGCAGCAGCCTCCGCCGCTGCGATAGAAGGCGGCGACTGCAGGCTCCAGATGGGGCCATGCGGACAGAAAACGCGCCCGCGAGGGCATGCCCGCGCGCAGCCGACCGCGCAATTCGGTGTGGATGGCGTCAAGATCGACGCCCGTTAGTTTTCCATCCGCGATCACCTGTCGCCCCGCGACGAAAAGCTGCGCCACATGCGATTGATTGGCGCGCGCGAAGAGCAGATCGAGCGGATCCACTGGCATGATCGCATCGCGGTCGAGGCGGTCGAGATCGAGCACGAGAAAATCCGCCGCCTCGCCTGCGGTAAGCGCGCCAGAACCGGGGGCGCCATTGGCGAAGCGGCCATTGGCCACGATGGTGCGCAGGAAATCTTCGCGGGAGATGGTCTCGTCGAAACCCCAGCCCCCATGCAGGAAATGCCCCAGGCGCATCTCGCGCAGAGCGTCGTCGTCCTCGTCGAAGGCGGAGGCGTCGACGCCCATGGCGACCCGGCAGCCGCGCCTGATGGCTTGCGCTATGGGGGCTATCCCTGAGCGCAGGTGCAGGTTGGAGCTGGCGTTGGTGACGATGGTGGCGCCCGCTTCCGCGATCATGTCGAGTTCATCGGGCCTTGCGTGAACGCAATGGGCGAGCGCCAGGCGCGGCGACAGCAGGCCCACATCGCGCAGATGGCGCACGACGCCTTGCGGATAGGCCTTGTCCGCCCATGCCCGCTGATAGGGCGTCTCCAGCAAATGCATGTGCACGCGCCGCCCGGTGCGTGCGGAAGATTCGGCGATGGCTTCCAGCATGGCGTCCGAACACCATTGCACGCCGCTGGGCCCATATTGCACGTTGAACAGCGGACCTTCGTTGGCGGCGGCCAGGGCCTCGACCCGCTCGATCTGTTCGCGAATGCTGGGCATGGGGGAGGAAAAGATGGCCTCGATCTCGTGCCGCGCTTGCCCGGGCAGCGCCTCCAGAACGCCCTGTTCATCGCCATAGACCAGCGGGTTTCGGTCGCGCATGAACAGGGCGAAGGTGACGCGGGCGCCAATGTCGTTCGCAGCGCGCGCATAGGCGCTGGCCTCAGCAGTGACGGACATGGGCCCGTAGAGCCGGGTGACATGGGCCATGATTGAGGCGCAACCCGATTGCGCGGCGCGGCCCAAAGCGGCGGCGGCCACCAGATAGGGATCGCTGGAGGGCATGGCGGCGAGGCGCAGGATCCATGTCTCCAGCGGCTTGCCCGCCGCGCCGAAAGAGGTGGGCGACAAGGGACGCGCGTGATCATGGGCGTTGACCATGGCGGGCATGGCGAGGAGACGCCGCGAGGCGGCGTTCGGCGTGGGCGCGATGCTGGAAATCACGTTCCCGGAGATTTCGATGGATTGCGTCTCACCGCTGATTCCATCGCCCAGAATGGTAAGTCCTGCAATCGTTGTCATGACATGTTCTCCTGAGGAATGTCCGGGATGTGACATGAAGTCTGGATGACGGCAATCAAGAGCCGTGCCATAAATAAAAGGCGCTTCCGCTCTTTCCCGCCGACGCCCCATCATTTGGTTGAACCCATGCTTGATATTCCCGTCATCGATCTCAGCGGTCTCGTCACCGGCGACCCCGCAGCGCTGACGCGCATGACAGGCGAGGTCGCGAATGCCTGTCGCGACGTTGGTTTTTTCTATGTGCGAGGCCATGGCGTCCCCAGCGATGTTCTCGACGCGGTGATGGCGCAGGCGCACGCCTTCTTTGCGCAACCCCAGGCCTACAAGGATGCGCTGAAAATCTCAGCCGACAGCGACAATCAGGGCTATGTGGGCCTGCGCACGGAGGCGCTGGATCCCGGCCATAACATCGATGACAAGGAGGCCTTCAATATCCGCATCGATCCGCTGGATCGCGGGCGCTCTCCCCTATGCCCGGAGCTCCCCGGTTTCGATGCGGTGATGGCGGATTATTTCAGCCGCATGCTGCGGCTTGGCGCCGATCTGCACAGGCCCATCGCGCGCGACCTGGGTCTGGCGGAGGATTACTTCGACCTGCGGCTCGATCGCCCCATGGCGACCTTTCGACTGCTGCACTATCCGCCCGCAACCGTGCGCGCCGACGGCGCCTTTGGCGCTGGCGCGCATACGGATTACGGCAATCTCACGCTTTTGCTGACAGATGATGCAGGCGGTCTTGAGGTGCAAAGGCGCGATGGCGCCTGGATCGCCGCGCCGCCCATGCCCGGCGCCTTCATCTGCAACATCGGGGATTGCCTGATGCGTTGGACGAACGACATCTATCGCTCGACGCCCCATCGCGTCACAAATCCGCAGGGGCGGGATCGCTATTCCATCGCCTTTTTTCTCGACGCCAATGGGGATGCGATGGTCGAGGCGATCCCCAGTTGCGTCAACGCAGGGGAAAGCCCGCGCTATGCGCCCATCACTGCGGGCGATTATCTCGCCTCGCGCTTCGCACAAACCTATGGGTTCACACAGGCTGACAAGGCCTGACTTAACGGAGACCGCCATGACCGAGCAGGCCAATATCCCCGACGTTGTGGCGGAGGTGACGGACTCTTTCGAACGCTACAACCAGGCGATCGAATCAGGCGACAGCGCCGCCTTGAACAGCTTTTTCTGGAATTCGCCGCTCACCGTCCGCTTTGGCCCGCGCGAGCATCTGTTTGGTTATGAGGAGATCGCCAATTTCCGAACGGGAGTGTGGAAGCCGGGCGCTCCGCGCGTGGTGGAGCGCTTGGCTGTGACCACCTTCGGACGAGACTTTGGAACCACTAACGCCATGTTTCGCGATGCAGCTGGCAAGGTGAATCGTCAATCGCAGGTCTGGGTGCGCACGGCGGAGGGCTGGCGGATCGCCGCCGCCCATGTGAGCCCGCTGCCTGATTGATCGTCCTCAGCGCCTCTGCTTCGTTCAGGCGACGAGGTCGCGCTTGGCGGCGACGCCCGCTGACATTTGTTCGAAGGTGTCTTCGACGAGATTCACATGGCGCAGCATGGCCTGATGGGCCTGATCCGCGTCGCCGCGCAGGATCGCGTCCACAACAGCCGTATGCTCCATATGCGACAGGGGCAGGCGCCCCTTGGCGCGAAACTGGGCGCGGCGGAAGGGGGAGAGGCGACGGCGCAGGCCGTTCGCCACTTCCTCAAGAACCGAATTATGTGCGCCTTTGTAAATGCGGGTGTGGAAGACCACATTGGCTTCCGCATAGGAGCCTTCGTCGCCAGAATCCACGATCTTCGCCATGCGCTCATGCAGGGATTCAAGCTGGCGGCGCTCGATGGGCGACATGCTGATGGCGGAGAGGCGCGCGCAGGTCGCCTCGATCTCGCCCATGGCCACGAACAATTCCACCAATTGATCCGAACTGACCTGCGCGACGGTGGCCCCGCGTCGGGGCCGAACCTCGATCAGGCCCGTGGCCGCCAGCAGGCGCAGCGCCTCGCGCACGGGGGTGCGCGAGACCTGATAACGGTCCGCCAGCCCCTGCTCATCCAGCCTTGAACCGGGCGTGAGGTCGCCCGAGAGGATGGCGTCGGCGATCTCAGCGCAAAGCTGCTCAGCTCGTGTCGACATGTCGTTCCCTGCAATGTGATTCATAACATCATACCCCTATCGCAAAACCGCCACTGCCTTTTTCTCGGGCTTCGCCAGCCAAAATTGAGGCACGCAAGATGATTGTTTAGGCATACTATATTCTCATATTGTATGCAATTATAAGTGTGCTCGAACCCCGGGGATTGCCATGGATCGTCGTCAATTCATCAAGTCTGCAACCGCCACGACTGCACTCTCATCCGCCACAGTCGCCACCTCCGCCATGGCGCAATCGCGCGCCGAGACCCTGCTCATCGTCTCCGAGAGCGGCCCGAACAATCTCGATATTCATGGCGTGGGCACCAATGTGCCGGGCTATGAGGTCGCCTGGAATTGCTATGATCGCCTGATCGGCCATGAAATGAAGGCGGGCCCCTATGGCGCGCCCTATTACAACCGCGACAAGTTCAAGCCTGAACTTGCCGAGGACATGGTGGTCGGCAAGGACTCGGCCACCTTCAATCTGCGCAAGAACGCCACCTTCCATGATGGGACGCCCGTGACGGCGAAAGACGTGAAATGGTCGCTGGATCGCGCTGTGACCGTTGGCGGCTTCCCCACCTTCCAGATGAAGGCGGGTTCTCTGGAAAAGCCCGAGCAATTCGTCGTAGTCGATGACCACACGGTGCGGGTCGATTTCCTGCGGCCTGACAGGCTCACGATTCCAGACCTTGCAGTTGTGGTGCCCTGCATCCTCAACTCGGAACTGGTGAAGAAGAACGCAACGCCCAACGACCCCTGGGGTCTCGAATACACTAAGCAGAATACCGCGGGCTCCGGCCCCTACAAGGTGACGAAGTGGACGCCTGGCACGGAGGTGATCTTCGAGCGCAACGAGACCTGGGCCAGCGGCCCCAAGCCGAAGATTCCGCGCATCATCTGGCGCATGGTCCCCTCCGCAGGCAACCGTCGCGCGCTGCTTGAGAGAGGGGATGCTGACATTTCCTACGATTTGCCCAACAAGGATTTCGTGGAACTGAAGTCGAGCCCCAAGCTCGACATCTATTCCACACCCTTCTCCAATGGCGTCCAGTATCTCGGCATGAACGTCAAGAATACGCCTTTCAATAATCCAAAGGTGCGCCAGGCCGTCGCCTATGCCGTGCCCTACCAGAAGATCATCGACGCCGCCATGTTCGGTCTCGCGAAGCCGATGTTTGGCGCCGCCGCCAGCGCTGCGACGGAAGTGGCCTGGCCGCAGGCGACCAAGTTCAACACGGACCTCGCAAAAGCGCGGGCGCTGATGGCGGAGGCGGGCTTCCCCAACGGCTTTGATACGACGCTGTCCTTTGATCTGGGCTTCGCCGTGGTCAATGAGCCCGTCTGCATCCTGATCCAGGAAAGCCTCGCCCAGATCGGCATTCGCGCCACCATCAACAAGGTGCCCGGCGCGAACTGGCGCACGGAACTCAACAAGAAGGAGATGCCGCTCTTCACCAATGTCTTCTCCGGCTGGCTCGATTATCCCGAGTACTTCTTCTTCTGGTGCTACGACGGGTCCAACTCCGTCTTCAACACCATGAGCTACCAGAACCCGGCCATGGATAAGCTGATTGCAGCGGCGCGGGCCTCGGCCGCCGCAGGGGATGCGATAACGTACGACGCCAGCGTGCGCGGCTTCGTGGACCTGGCCTTCACCGATGTGCCGCGCATTCCTCTGTTCCAGCCCTATTCCAATGTGGCCATGCAGAAGAATGTCACTGGCTATCAATACTGGTTCCACAGGCGCCTCAATTACAGCGCGCTTGTGAAGGCCTGATTCCTGGCGCGGGCGTACCGGCGCCCGCGCATCCCAACCATGGAACGAGCAACGACATGTTGAAGATCCTGGTCAGTCGCATGCTGACGACCATACCGGCGTTGATAGGCGTGATCGTTGTCTCGTTTCTGCTTACCCGGGTTCTTCCGGGCGACACCGCCGCTTATTTCGCAGGCCCCGCCGCCACCCCGCAGGCCATCGAAGAAGTGCGCAAGCAATTGGGGCTAGATCAGCCTCTGCCCGAGCAATTTCGTCGCTATGTGGTGGATCTCTCCCGTGGCGACCTGGGCAAATCGCTGACCACAGGCCAGCCCGTGCTGGCTGATTTGAAAGCGCGTCTTCCCGCCTCGGCGGAGTTAACTTTGTTCGGCCTGATTCTGTCGCTTCTCGTCGCCATACCGCTTGGCGTCATGGCCGCTGTGAAACAGGGCTCCATGATTGATCACGCCTGCCGCGCCATCGTCACGGCGGGCGTTTCCCTGCCCGTTTTCTTCAGCGGCCTGCTGCTGGTCTATGT
>CAMDOY010000101.1 GCA_945903655.1 Rhizobium sp. Q54
ATGTGCCCGCTGATGCCGACTCAGTATCCGTTTGGGACTAGAGCACCCGGGAAATGCGGCGAAAGTTGTATAGAAATCGGACGTGAACACCAGACCGATTGAAGCGTCACTGCTCCTAACTGATTGATTTTGAATGGATTTTGTGGTGCCGCAGGAGGGACTCGAACCCCCGACCCCCTCATTACGAATGAGGTGCGCTACCAGCTGTGCCACTGCGGCGACACCCGCGCTTTCTACAGCAGGCTATGGAGATTTCCTACCCCTTTTTTTGCCTTTCTGAGCATTTTCAGCGGGATCCTGCTCTGTGGCGGGCTTGGCGGTGATCTGCTCCTTCAGCTCCTCAGCATGTTGCTCCATCCCCTTGAGCCTGTGGCTCTGGAGTGGCCTGACGTTCATCTCCCCCGTCAGGTGGTTGGCGTAGAAACGGTCGATGATCTCCACTGACGTCCTAGCATTGCGGGCCAGGGTCAGCAGGTCCAGCCCATCGGCATGCAGCAAGCGGAACATGATGGCGGTGTGGCGTAGGCTGTAGAGGCTGCGTGGCTCGCCCCTAGCGTCCTTCTTCATGTCGGTGATCTTTAGCAACTGGTCGAACTGGCGATGTAGCTGGCGCATCCCATAGTCACGGTTCTCAGCGTGTTGCGGCTGGAACAGGTAATCATCAGGACGCCCAAAACCTTCTGTCTTCTGCCTAGCCAGCAAACGCTCATAGACAGGGATTGCCATCGGCATGGAGACGACTGGAGCAGAGTGCTTCTTGGATGGGGGATGGGTCAGTCTGAGGAACTGGTCCGGCTGGCGCACGATGGCGATGTGCTTGTGCTGTAGGAAACGGATGTCTGTGGGCCTGATGAAGGTGTTCGTCATGAACAGGATGAGATCATACAGCTCGTGAGTGAGCGTCACGGTCCTAATCGGCTCACCTTTCTTTCCATACTCGGTATAGACCGTGCCAATCCGGGCTTTAGCGGTGTTGTGGAGCTTGTTGTATTCGGCACTGTTGAACCATCCACGCGGCTTATCCACAGTCTTCAGCGCGGGGAATGCTGGCAGTGCGGTGATGACGCCGATCCGCTGCGCGTATTTGAGGATGGTTTTGATATGGGAGACGTGGACTTTCAGGCTGTTGGTGCTGAGTTTCCGCTCTGCCGTATTGATATAAGTGAGATAGCCAGACAGCGCCTTGTAGTCGATTTCAGCTACTTCGAATTTCTTGAAGTAGGGGAGGAGGTCATTCTCTAACCGTGCTTCATCGTATTCCTGTTTGGTTTTGGATAGCTCACCACGCTCCATGCGTGCCTTGTTCTCTTTCAACAGGCCGCGAGCGCATAATTCGAAGCCGCTCCTTTTGGTGACGGGGAGACGGTTCATCTTCGCCAGCTTTATCTCGGCAAAGAATTCCTGCGCGGCTTTGATGGCGTCACGCTTGTTTTCTTGCTTGGTGCTGCGGCGATAAATCTTTTGGTCTTCGTAGTAGCGCACGTACCAATAGGGCGAAGCCTCCATCCTGTAGATGGTGAGCGTGTTGTAGCCCCTGACCTTCTCTATGGTGTCTTTTATGGGGAGCGTGCGGCCACGTTTTGTCGTTTCAACACGACCATCGTTATCGGTTTGAGACGCTTTGAGCATGGAAGAGTTGTATAGTCTTTTCTATACAACGTCAATCGAAAAAAGCACAACGAAAACAAGCGCTTAGTTGCCTAGGCGCTCAAAGATACCAGTTTTACGAATGAGGTGCGCTACCAGCTGTGCCACTGCGGCGACACCTGCGCCTTCTACAGCAGCCCTCTTAGATTTCCTACCCCTTTTTTCGCCTTTCGGAGCATTTTCAGCGTGGTCCTGCGCCGCTGGGCGGCGGTCGGTCGGTGCTTCAGCGCTTCAGCGTGATGGTCCTGCGCAGCGCATGCTTCGCCTCATATTCCCTGCAGGCGGCGGCGATGCTGGGCAGTCTCGGTGGTGTAGCGCTTGGTCTTGTCATCGGCATGGAACAAGTCATGCGGCTTGACGGCTGTCTTCAATGCGGGGAGCGCTGGCGGCGCAGCGATGACGCCAATGCTCTGCGCCTATTTGCAGCATGATGTGGTTAGGTCAGCCGACGAAATCCTAGCCTCGATTTTTGTAACACTTTGCGGCTACGGCGCGCCAATCTCGGAGGCGTGCGCTTTTCCTCATCGTTTGGGGGCGTCGGGGCCGGGATCATCGGGCGCTGTGACCATTGGCAGGACCCTGACAGGGCGGCGTTCCTCCGCCTTGGCGAATCGGCGGATGGCGGCAAGCTTGGCGAGGGCGTCCTCCTGGGCGAGGTTTGGCGCGGCGTTTTGCGGCTTTGGCTCCGGCGCGGGGGGCTCGACGGGGGGCCTCTCCGAAACCTTTTCCTCGGGGATCGCTGGTTCTGGCTTTGCGGCTGGCGCTTCGGGCGCAGGCGGCTCGGGCGGCGGCGGCTCAACCAGCGCCGTCTGAATGACAGCGGGCGGCGCAGGCGCCGTCTCCACCACATTCGCGGTCACTGCGGGGGCGGGCGGCGGATCTTCAACGGCGGGCTCCACCGGCGGGCTCAAGCGCTCGGCGGGCGCCTGCCAGCGCAATGCGTCGAGCTTTCCGGTGATGGGCGAAACGGGCGCCCATTCGTCGCAGGCGACGCCATCGGCCACCCAGGCCTTGTCGCGGGGGGCGCGGGAGGCGCGGGCGAGCCATTCGCGCACCTTGCCTTCAGCGGCGCCGTCCATCTCCTCAAGATCGGCCATCAACAGGCACATCCGGGACGTGGGCCGGCTTGCGTCATCGATCAGGGGCTGCAGGGTCGCGCGGGCGAAGGCGAAGTCGCGGGCCTCTAGGGCGGCCTGCGCCAGACACAGGGCGGATTCGGGATCGTCGGGCGCAAGTTTGGCGAGTGTCCTGGCCCGGGCCAGCCGGTCCTTGGTTGAATCCCCAGGGCGCAGATCCAGATAGGCGTTGGCGAGATCGGGATGGGGCAGGCCCTTCCAGCTCGCCTCGATCAGGCGCGACGCCTTGCGCAGGTCTCCGCGCGCGCTGAGCAGGCGCGCGGCGAGGACTGCGGCGGGGATGAGGTCCGGGGCGAGCTCCGCAGCGTCGCGTGACAAGCGGAGGGCCTCGGCGGCCTCCAGGGCGGGCAAGTCAAGGGCGATGGCGGTTTGCAGCACCGCGCGCTGGCGGCGCGCCGTCGGCTTGTCGATGCTGCGCTGGGCGAGATTGGCTTCAAGGGCGGCCAGAGCCCTCGGCCAGTCCTGCGTCGCCGAATGGTGTTCGAGCAGGGCCTGCCCGGCCCAGGTCACGGGGGCGATGCGTTGCGCCTGCTCGGCGTAGTGATGGGCGCTGCTGGCGTCGCCGCGCCGACGCGCCTCCGTATAGAGCCCGCGCAGGCCCAAAACCCGGGTTTCCGGCAGATCGACCATGCGGGCGAAGGCGCGTTCGGTCCCGGCTCGGTCGCCCGCCAATTGGGTCGCCTGGGCGCGCAGCAAGAGGGTCAGGGCGTCCTCGCCCAGATGTTTCTCCGCCGCACGGGCGGAACGCAGGGCCAGAGCGGAATCCCCCGCGCCCGCCGCCACCATGCCCCGGCTCAGGGCCTCATAGCCCTTGTTGCGCCGCCGCGCCTGCGCCGCGAAGGACATCAGGGAGGGGATACGCAGGACAAAGCGCAGAAGTCCCCAGACAATCGTGACGGCGATGGCAGTCAGCAACACACCCAGCAACGCCACCGCCACGGAGGTTTCATAGCGCTGCCCGAGCCAGACGACGGAGACCTCGCCGGGGCGATCCGCAATCCAGGCGAATCCGGTCGCCGCAAGGGCGAGGACCAGCAGAAAGTTGAGCAGCCGGATCATGGGGCCCCCTTCGAGCGGGTGATGCCCGCCAAGGCGCTGGAGGTCAGGGCCTTCACGGCCTCCTCAGCCGCCACCCGTTTGCGGGCGGCGTCGGCGAAGCCCCGTGAGGCCGCCTTTGCGGGTTCGGGCAGCTGGTTCCAGGCGGCGAAGGCCTCGCCAATGGCGCCGCGACCCAGCGCCGCGTCGATGCGCCCGATCAGTGCGGCGGGATCATCCCCCGGGGTCTCGCCGACGGGGCGCACGCGCACCACCCGGGCGGCGCCCGCCTTCAATCGGTCGATCCAGCCCTGATCGCCCTCGGGCTCCTGCGTCGCCTCGAAGGCGGCGCGGCCCTCGGCGGTCCAGAGCAGGGCGATGGCGCGGGTCGTCGGGACGCCCGTTTTGGCGACCGCCTGCAGGGGCGCGATTTTGGCGGCCTCGGCGCCAAGCCCAGCGGCGGCGGCGAGGGCGGCGTCGAAAGGCGCGCCCTGTTCGATCGCCTGCCCGATGGTTTGCGCGACCACGGCCAGGCTCATCGCCTCGCTGCGGCGGGCGAGGGCGGCCACGGGGGCTTCGCGGGCCAGGGCTTCCGTCTTCAGGGACCGCGCCTCGGTCTCGGCGGCGGCGAGCCTCTGATCCAGGCCCTGCACGCGCGTTTCGAGGGGCCGCAGATCGACCGGGGGCGAAGCGGGCCTTGCGCTCGCCTCCACGGCGCGATTGGCGGCCTGCAAGGCGTTTTTCGCGGCGTCTTCGGCAGCGTTGGCGACGCTCTCCACGGCGGCGATCCGGGCGGCGAGCGCCTGCGCCTCGGCGGGGGCGGGGGCGGGTACGTTTGCGCCCGCCTCAGGAGCCGGGCGAGCGGCGAGCGCCTGGCGCAGACCCTGCTCCAGACCCTCCACCCGCTTCACCAGATCGCCCGTGGGGGCGGGCGCGACGGGCGCAGGCGCCGCAGCAGGCCTGCGCTCCAGCGCCGTCAATCGTTGCTCGAAGGCGGCGAGTTGGTCAGGGCTGGGCGTGGCGGGCGCTGCAGGCGGTGCGCTTGGGCGCGCCCGAAGGCTCGCCACCTCGGCCCGCAGATCGGCGATGGCTCCGGAGGATTGCTGCGCCTCGAAGACGCCAAAGAGTCCTGCGCCAAGGCCAAGGACGCCCAGCAGGGCGCCTGCAAGCGGCAGCGAGGCCGCGAGGGATTGGGGCGGCGATGGCCGAGGGGCGGGATCGGCGGAAACAGCAGGTTCCGGCGCCGGATCGAGCGCTGCTTCAGACTTCTGTTGCGGCGCCGCTTCAGGCGCCGGCTCAGGCGTCGATGCGGGCGCGGGCTCGACTGCGGGGTCTGGGGGAGCCGCCAAGGCCTCGCCCTCAATCACCTCCGGGACGCGGTTCGAACGGGGCCGCTTGCGTCTGCCCAGATCGTCAAGCCCGTCATTATCTCCAGCCGCCATAAACGAAGCCTCCTGAACGCCTTCCAAAGGGAGCCGTTCCTGATGTCCAGAACCCGATCAACCCGCCTGCAGCCCGAGCGCATCGGCGATGGCGATGGTGCGTCGGGCGATCTCGGCGTGCAAGCGTTCAATCATGCGTCCTTCGAGGGCGATGACCCCCGCATCCCGCGCGCCGGGCTCGTCGAAGGCCGCCAGAATCTTGCGCGACCAGGCGATGTCCTCGTCGCTCGGCCGGAAGGCCTCGTTGGCGATGGCGATCTGGCCGGGATGGATCAGGGTCTTGCCATCCATGCCCAGATCCCGCCCCTGCTCGCATTCCGCCAACAGGCCCGCGTCATCCCTGAGATCGCCGAAAACGCCGTCCAGAATATCCACACCATAGGCCCGCGCCGCCGCGACGCAGATGGCGAGATATGGAACCATGGAGGCCCGACCCTTGGTCAGGCGTCCCCTTGTGTCCTTGACGAGATCATTCACCCCCATGACCAGCGCGGAGAGGCGCGAGGCGGGGTCCGTCGCCGTGCGCACGAGGGCATCGGCGTTGAGAATGGCCAGGGGCGTCTCCATCATGGCCCAGATTTGCAGGCTGTCGGGGGCCCCCGCCTCGTCCAGTTCCCCGGAGGCGCTCATGATGTCGCCGGGGGCGCCGACCTTGGGCAGCAGCACCGCGTCGGCCCCTGCGCCCGCCAGGGCTCTGAGATCGTCGCGACCCCAGGGGGTATTGGCGCCGTTGACCCGCACCACCACCTCGCGGGAGCCATAGCCGCCCTCCCGCAGCGCCGCGAGCACCTGCGCGCGGGCGGTTTCCTTCAAAGCTGGGGCGACCGCATCCTCCAGATCGAAGATCAGGACATCGGCTGGCAGGCTGCGGGCCTTTTCGAGGGCGCGGGCGTTGGAGCCCGGCATGTAAAGGGCGCTGCGCCGGGGGCGAATCGTCATTCGAGGCTCCAGACTGACATGCTCCCCACAGTACCGGTCCGGCGGGCCACTGTCATCTGGGCCCTATGGAGAGTACAATTGAACCAACAGGGCGAAGCTGGAGGTTGCATGCGCCGCCCTTGCCGCTATGAGTTCCCTGCACGGAAAGGACACCCCATGGCGAACCCAGACGCGCAGACCCCTGACCCCGACCTCTTCCCCCCAAGATTGCTGAAGGGCTACCATTCCTTTTTGTCTGGACGCTTCATCAGCGAACAGCAACGCTTCCGCGAACTGGCGGAGGCCGGGCAGAAGCCCTCGGTCATGCTCATTGGCTGCTGCGATTCGCGCGTCTCCCCCGAGGTGATCTTCGACGCTCGGCCGGGCGAGATCTTCGTGGTGCGCAATGTGGCCAACCTCATGCCCCCCTATGCGCCCAACGACGATCTGCACGGCACCTCGGCGGCGCTGGAGTTCGGCGTCATGGGCCTGCGGGTGGAGCATATCGTGGTCATGGGCCACGCCCAGTGCGGCGGCATCCGCGCCTATGCGCAGAACGACGCCGACCCCTATTCGCGGCCCCTGTCGCCCGGCGACTTCATCGGCAAATGGATGACCCTCATCGAGCCCGCCGCCCAGCGCATCGGCCCCATGGCCGAGCCCTTCGATGATTATGTGGAGCGCCTGTCCCGGGAGGCGGTCATTCAATCCCTCACGAACCTGCGCACCTTCCCCTGCGTGCGCATTCTGGAGCAAAAGGGGCGATTGAAGCTGCATGGTGCCTTCTTTGGCGTCGCCGACGGGCGGTTGCTGGTGCTGGATGAGTCGACCGGCCAATTCAGCAAGGTGGCGGGCGACGAGCATGCCGCAGCTTTCAGCGAACCAAGGTTTTAGACCGCATGTTCAAACGTCTCTATGACTGGACAATTTCGCTCGCCCAGAGTCCGCGCGCCACCTGGGCGCTGGCCCTCGTCTCCTTCGCGGAAAGCTCCTTCTTTCCAATCCCGCCGGACGTGCTGCTGGCGCCCATGGCGCTGGCCAAGCCAAAACGCGCCTTCTTCTATGCGGGCGTCTGCACCATCGCCTCCGTGCTCGGCGGCGTGCTTGGCTACGCCATCGGCCATCTGCTCTACGACACGGTGGGGCTCTGGCTGATCGAACTCTATCGCTATGGCGAGAAGGTCGAGGCCATGCGGACCTTCTACGCCCAATGGGGCTGGGCTTTCATCCTGGTGAAGGGCGTCTCGCCCATCCCCTTCAAGCTCATCACCATCGTCAGCGGCTTGCTGGAATATAATTTCCTGCTCTTCGTGCTGCTGTGCACGATCACGCGCGGGGCGCGGTTCTTTCTGGTGGCAGGCGCCATGAACCTCTGGGGCGATCGGCTGCGCGATTTGCTGGAGCGTTATTTCGGCGTCTTTCTGGCGATTGTCGCCCTCTTTGTGATCGGCGGATTCTGGCTCGCGCTGCATATGTTCTAGACGGGCCGGGCGTTCAAAACGCCCGTGATCCAAATCGCTGAAGCCTCAGCCGCCGACGGCGTCCCTGACGCATTTCTTGGTGAAGCTGGCCTTGGCGGCGCCCGCCAGCTTCTTGTCCGCCGCCTGCGCGTCGCAGGTCGCCTTGGCGTCTTTCTCGCATTTCTTCAGGAAGCTGGTTTGCGCGGCGCCAGCCAGCTTCTTCGCGCCCGCCTCGAATTTGCAGCTCTCGGCCATGGCGGAGCTGGAGACGAGGGCGAAGGCGGCGGCGATGAGGATTGTCTTCATGGGGGACCTCCGGAGATCTGGAGCCAGGCTCCGCTGATCTCAGATAGGGCGAGGCCCGCTTTCGCACAGAAGAGCCGCACCATCATCGCCGGAAATTTTCACCTCGATGATCTCGCCCGGCCCCATCCCGTCCGTCCGCACGGCTGTGAAATCCTCCGCCCGGCCCATGCCGCCGCGCTCGGTCAGCACCCGCAGGGTCTTGCCCGCCTGCGCCCGAAGATGGCCCGTCAGCCGCGCCGCTCCCGCCTCGCGCAACCGCGCCGCCCGCTCCTTGATGATCTCGCGCGCCACCATGGGCATGCGCGCAGCGGGTGTGCCGGGGCGCGGTGAGAAGGGGAAGACATGCAGATGGGTCAGCCCGCAGGCCGCCACGAGATCGAGGCTCATGGCGAACATCTCCTCGGTCTCCGTGGGAAAGCCCGCGATGATGTCGGCGCCGAAAACCATGTCGGGGCGCAGACGGCGCACGTCATTGCAAAAGGCGATGGCCTCGTCGCGCGAATGGCGCCGCTTCATGCGTTTGAGAATCATGTCGTCGCCCGCCTGTAGCGACAGATGCAGATGGGGCATGAGGCGCGGCTCTGTGGCGATGGCGTCAAAAAGGTCAGCGTCCGCCTCGATGCAGTCGATCGAGGAAAGCCGCAGCCGCTCCAATTGGGGAACATGCTTCAGGATTTGCTTCACGAGGCGCCCGAGCTTTGGCGTCCCCGGCAGGTCCTGCCCCCAGGAGGTCAGGTCCACTCCGGTCAGCACGGCCTCGCGATAGCCATTGGCGGTGAGCCTTGTGATCTGATCGACGATCTCCCCCGCAGGCGCCGAACGGGAGGGGCCGCGACCATAGGGGATGATGCAGAAGGTGCAGCGATGGTCGCAGCCGTTCTGGATCTCCACGAAGGCCCGTGTCTGCCCCTCGATGGCGTCCACCGCCCCCGCCACGAAATGATGGGCGGTTTCGGGCAGGGCCATGATGTCGTTGACGGTGGTCATGGGCGCCACAGCCAGCCCGGCCCAGATGGCGGGCTTGGCCTTATCAGCGTTGCCGATGACGGAATCGGCGATTTCCGCGAAGCCCTGTGGGTCGATCTGGGCCGCGCAGCCCGTGACCACGATGCGCGCATCGGGCCGCTCGCGCCTCGTGCGGCGAATCGCCTGCCGTGCCTGGCGCACCGCCTCCTGCGTCACCGCGCAGGTGTTGAAGACGACGAGATCGTGGTGGCCCGCCGCTCGCGCCGCGCGGCGGATCGCCTCGGACTCCACCGCATTGAGGCGGCAGCCGAAGGTCACGACATCGACGTCAGATGTTTGGCTCACGCGGATGGTCCGGCGAAAATGGCGTCGTCGAAGACACCCTCGAATTCCAGCTCCACGGGGCCTGTCATTATCACGTGGCCGTCACTTTGTCGCCAATCGATCAGAAGATCGCCGCCCGGCAGAGTGATGCGCGCGGCGCGCTGGCTGAGGCCCCGCCTTGCGGCGCCCACCATCGTGGCGCAGGCCGCCGAGCCGCAGGCCTGCGTGAGGCCCACGCCCCGCTCCCAGACCTTCAGGCGGATGTGATCGGGTGCCAACACCTGCGCCAGCGAGATATTGCCCTTCTGCGGAAAGATCGGGTCGGTTTCGAGTCCCGGCCCCAGCGCGGCGAGATCATAGGCCTCGATATCCGCCACGAAGAAGATCGCATGGGGATTGCCCATGTTGACCACGGCGGGACCGTGGAGCGCAGGCGCCGGGCCCGCGTCCCGGTGAAGATCAATGGCGGTCGTGTCCAATTGCTCGCGCGACAGGGGAATCTCCCGCCAATCGAGACGGGGCGCGCCCATGTCCACGGTGAAGCTCCAGTCGCCCTCGCGCGCGCATTCCAACACGCCCGCGCGGGTCTCCACGAGGAAGCGGTCGGGGGCGCCGCCCCTTGTCATGATCCAGGCGACGCAGCGCGTGCCATTGCCGCAGGCGCCCGATTCCGTTCCGTCATTGTTGAAGATGCGCACGAAGGCGAGGGTTCCCGCGCTCACGGGATCATGGATCACCATGAGCTGGTCATAAGCGAGGCGATCCGCCCTGTGGATGGCGCGGGCCTGCGCGGGGGTGACGGCGATGTCCGCGCCCCGCAGATCCAGCACGACGATCTCATTGCCGAGGCCGTTCATTTTGGCGAAGGGGCGGCCCGCGAGCGCGTCCATGCTGGCTCTCCTGCGGACCCTGCGTCCGGCGCGCTGATTTGGCCCGCCCGGCGGGGCTTTGCAAGTGCAAACCTTGGCCTTTGGGACTCCTGCGCAGCTTGAACCTGACCTATTGAACCTTGCGGATGGATAAGTGTTGATGATGGGCGGACGCTCCCCATCTGTCGATAGCTTCTATAGATGTCCGGTTTAGGTAGCTCTTCAAATGTCCGCTTTCGGGCTGCCTGCTTCTGCATTTGCCCCGCTGTGGGCGGGGTGGGCAGGTTTGGGCCCTCTTGCCCAAAGCTGTCCATGCCGTCCACAGCCTCGT
>CAMDOY010000102.1 GCA_945903655.1 Rhizobium sp. Q54
GGCGGCGAGCAGCAGATGCTCGCCATGGGCCGGGCCATGATGGCGGACCCGCAGATGCTGCTGCTGGACGAGCCCTCCATGGGTCTCGCGCCGCTCTTCGTCGAAGAGATCTTCCGCATCATCGCGGAGCTGAAGGCCGAGGGCCGCACCATCTTGCTGGTGGAGCAGAACGCGCAGGCCGCCCTCGAAATCGCCGACCATGCCTATGTGCTCCAGTCCGGCCGCATCGAGCTGGCGGGGCCTGCGGACGAGATCGCCCGCAACGAGAAGGTTGTGGCGGCCTATCTTGGTGGGTAGGACTGTGCCCAGATTGTCCGAAGGGAACCACCCATGACCAGGCCCAAGGCTGGCCGCGCCGTCTTCCGCTTCCAGAATTTCCGCTACTATCTCGGTGCGCGGTTTCTCTGGGGCCTCGCCATGCAGATCCAGACCGTGGCGGTGGCCTGGTATGTCTATGACGTCACCCGCGACCCCCTGGCGCTGGGCATGATCGGGCTGGCGACCTTCCTGCCGACCGTGCCACTGTCGCTCATCACCGGCGCTGTGGCGGATCGCTATGACCGCAGGCGCATCCTCATCATCGGCTATGGGGTCATGGCTGTGGGCGGGGTGGCGCTGTGCCTTTGCGCCTGGATGGCGGTCCTGTGGCCGATCTATCTCGTGGTGGTGGTTGTGGGCGCGGCCCGCGCCTTCTCCAATCCCGCCGGGCAGGCGCTCGTGGCGGCCACCGTGCCGGACGAGGAATTTTCCAGCGCCACCGCCTGGACCAATTCCATCATCCAGACCGCGACCGTGGTGGGCCCGGCCCTCGGCGGGCTGCTGTTTCCTCTGGGGGTCATGGTGCCCTTCGCGGTGGCGCTGGTCTGTTTCATTGTCGCCACCTATTGCGCCTGGCGCATCGTCCCCTCCCAGAAGAAGCTCGGCGGCAAGCCACCGGTCACCTGGTCCATGCTGCTGGCGGGCTATCGCTTCATCTGGGGCCGCTCGGCGATCCTGGGCGCCATCACGCTCGATCTGGCGGCGGTGCTGCTGGGCGGGGCGACGGCGCTGTTGCCTATCTTCGCCAGCGAGGTCTTCCACACGGGCTCCTGGGGCCTTGGCCTGCTGCGCTCCATGCCGGCGATCGGTTCCATTGCGGCGGCGCTGACGCTGGCCCATTTCCCGCTCACGCGGGGGGTGGGGCGCACCATGTTCATGGCGGTGATCGTCTATGGCCTCGCCACCATCGGCTTTGGCCTGTCCACGAGCATCTGGCCCGCCATGGTCTGCCTGATGGTGCTGGGCGCGGCCGATGTGGTGAGCGTGGTCATCCGCCAGTCCATCATCCAGATCGAGACCCCCGACGAGATGCGCGGCCGGGTCATCGCGGTCCACAACATCATGACCGGGACCTCCAACAATCTCGGCGATTTCGAATCAGGCGTGCTGGCCCATTTCGTGGGGGCGCCTCCGGCGGTGCTGATCGGCGGGGCGGGGGCTGTGTGCGCAGGGCTGCTGTGGATGCGCCTTTTCCCGCAATTGCTGGCGCGAGAAACCTTCACCTTAGCAAAATGAAGGATTTAGCAGGGGCTTTAAGACTTCGTTAAGGGCTTTGCGCGAGATTGGTTACTGAGAATTAACCATAATTCGCGAGCCCGCCATGGCCACCCTTTCCCCCGAAAACGCCCCCGAGCAAGCCCCCGAGACCATCGATGGCGCCGCGCCCAAGGCGCCCCGCAAGGCCCGGCGGGCAGCCCTACCCAAGGAGGAGCTCGAAGCGCGCGCCCTGGCCAAGGCCAACAAGGCCGCCGCCAAGGCGGTGATCGAGAAGCTGAAGGCGGTCAAGAAGGCCGCAGAGCCCCAGCCCGAGCCGCCGACCCCTTTGCAGGCGGTTGGCAAGGCTATTGCTCTCAGCGCCGCCGCCCGCCGCGTCGCGACCTTGCGGGTTCCCAGCTTCCAGATCCCCGCTTTCCGAATGCCCGCCGTCCGCATCCCCCCCTTCAAGCGCCCGCGCTTTTCCCGGCCCCCCATGCCCGATTTCAAGTTCACCGTCCCAAAAGGCGCGGCCTTGAAGGCTGCGGCCCTTGCGGTCGCGCTGGGCCTCGGCTGGCTGCTGGGCGCGCAGACCTATGACGCCAGCGCCCGCTCGCCCCAGGTGCTCGACGCCATGGCGAGCCTCGCCTCGCGCGTGGATGAGGTGGAGGCGGCGTCAGGGCGGATGCGGTCCCAGGATCTCGCGGGCATGAAGGCCTCCCTTGCGACCATGCAGGAAAATCTGGAGGCCTCCCGCGCCCAGACCCATATGGCGATCATCGAATTCTCCGCCCGGGTGGACAAGCTGGACAAGGAGACCGCCGCGCGCATGGCCGCTGCGGGACGTCAGTCCATCGACCGTCTGGAGAGGATGGATCGTGAGGTCGCCGCCCGTCTTGGCGAGGTCAACCGGGCTGTCGCCCAGACCGCGCAACGCATCGAGAAGCTTGAACAGCGTCCGGCTCCGGCCGCAGCGTCCGCCAGCCCCGCGCCGCTTCCAACCTTCGCCCAGCCTGCGCCTCTCGCCCCGGCGGCGCCCGCCGCTGTGGTCGCCCCTCCTGCGGCGCCGCCCCTGCCGCCCCTCGCCATCCCCAGCGAGACCACGCAGGTCGCCCCCACGCCGCCCCGCAATGCGAGGGCGAGCCGCATCCCCGTGAATGGCTATGTCCTGCGCGAAGTCCGCGGCGATGGCGTTGCGGTCGTGGAAGGCCACACAGGCCTGCGTCAGGTCACCCTTGGCGACGCGATCCCCGGCGCCGGAACCGTCCGCGCCATCCAGAAGCGCGGCGGCGAATGGGTTGTGGTGACGTCCATCGGGGTGATCGACGGGAAGGCTTATTGAGGGGTTGGGGCCTCTCGAAATTGCGATTAAACGTCTGAAAGATGGCGCATTTACCCTCCCCCCTGTGGGGAGGGTCGGCCGCGCCAGCGGACGGGGTGGGGGTCGGGGAATGCTGATCGTTGGCGCGTTTGCGCAAGCGCCAATGATCGAAGATGCGTGGACCCCCACCCCGCACCCCTCCCCACAAGGGGGAGGGGCTCGGCAGGCGTTTCGCCATATAATTCAGATCGTTGACGCGCGCTTAGAGGCTTCGAGCCGACGCCCCCGTCACTCCACCGTAACGCTCTTCGCCAGATTCCTCGGCTGGTCCACATCCTTGCCCATATGCACCGCCGTGTAATAGGCGATCTGCTGCACCGGCACCGCATAGACGATGGGGGCGAAGTCGGGTTCCATTTCGGCCATGGCGATCACCGCCTGAAAGTCGATGGAGCTTTCGTGTTCGGCGCGCTGGTCCGCGATCAGGATGATGCGCCCGCCGCGTGCGGCCACCTCCTGCATGTTGGAGACGGTCTTCTCGAACACCGGATCAAAGGGCGCGATCACGATCACCGGCATGTCTTCGTCGATGAGCGCGATGGGCCCATGTTTCAGCTCGCCCGCCGCATAGCCTTCGGCGTGGATATAGGAAATTTCCTTCAGCTTCAGCGCCCCCTCGAGCGCCAGCGGGAAGCTCGTGCCGCGACCAAGATAAAGCACGTCGCGGGCGCGGGAGAGCTGGTTCGCGAGCTGTTCGGTGAGGGGCTCGCGCTTGAGGGCTTCCGCCATCAGGCCCGGCACGGCGATGAGCGAACTCACCAGTTGCGCCTCGCGCTCCGCTGACAGCGCGCCCGTCGCCCGGCCGAAGGCCAGCGCCAGACAGGCCAGCACCGAAAGCTGGCAGGTGAAGGCCTTGGTGGAGGCGACGCCGATCTCAGGCCCAGCCAGGGTCGGCGCCACCACATGACTTTCACGCGCGATGGTGGAGGTCGCCACATTGACCACGCTCAAAACGACAAGCCCGTTTTCCTTGGCGTAGCGCAGCGAGGCCAGGGTGTCGGCGGTCTCGCCCGATTGCGAGATCACGATCATCAACCCGCCCTTTTTCAGGGGCGCCTCGCGATAGCGGAACTCCGAGGCCACATCGATCTCGACGGGCAGGCGCGCATAACGCTCGAACCAGTATTTCGCCACCAGCCCCGCATAGTAAGCGGTGCCGCATGCGCTAATGGTGATGCTGGCGAGATCCTTCGCGTCAAAGGGCAGATCGAAGGGCAGGCGCACGGCGCCTTCGGACATATCGAGATAATGGGCGAGCGTGCGACCCACCACTTCGGGCTGCTCGTGGATTTCCTTCGACATGAAATGGCGATGGTTGCCCTTGTCGATCAGAAAGGCCGAAGCCATGCTGCGCTGACGGGCGCGATGCACGGGCAGGCCGGTCGCGTCATGGAAAATGGCGCCCGCATGGGTCAGGATCACCCAGTCGCCATCTTCCAGATAGGTGATCTCGTCGGTGAAGGGGGCCAGCGCCAGCGCATCCGAGCCCAGATACATCTCGCCATCGCCATAGCCCACGGCGAGCGGGGCGCCTTGTCGGGCGCCGATCAGCAGATCCTCCTCGCCCTCGAAGAGGAAGGCCAGCGCGAAGGCGCCGCGCAGGCGGGGCAGGGCGGCGGCCACCGCCTCGCGGGGGGCCTTGCCCTGGCGCAGTTCCTCGGTGACGAGATGGGCGACCACCTCCGTGTCGGTCTCCGTGTCGAAGCGATGGCCCTTGGCGGTCAGCTCCTCGCGCAGCTCGCGGAAATTCTCGATGATGCCGTTATGCACCACCGCCAGCCGGTCGCTGGCGTGGGGGTGGGCGTTGTTCTCCGTGGGCTTGCCATGGGTCGCCCAGCGGGTATGGCCGATGCCGACCCGGCCCTGCAGGGGTTCGTCCTTGATGCGCAGCTCCAGATTGCGCAGCTTGCCCTGGGCGCGGCGGCGGGTGAGGCACCCCTCTTCCAGCGTGGCGACGCCCGCTGAATCATAGCCGCGATATTCGAGCCGCTTCAGCGCCTCGACAATCTGACCCGCCACAGCTTCACGCCCGAGAACGCCGACAATGCCGCACATGTGATTCTCCGTTCAGGGGAAGTTGAACCCTATAGAGCCCGGCGAGCAAGCAGGGCCTTTTCAGGGCCGCACCTTCGGCTTGCCCTCATGGGACTTGCGAAACGCCAAGGCCCAGCCAGGCTTGTCCACTTGCCGCCCGCGCGCGATGGCGAGGGAATCCGGCTCGACCGATTGGGTCACCACCGAGCCCGAGCCCACATAGGCGCCATCCCCGATGGTGACGGGCGCCACGAGGGCGGAATTGGAGCCGATGAAGGCGCCCGCCCCGATATGGGTGCGGAATTTGTCGAAGCCATCGTAATTGCAGGTGATGGTGCCCGCGCCGATGTTGGCCTTTGCCCCTACCGTAGCGTCGCCCAGATAGGTCAGATGGCTCACCGCCGCGCCCTCGCCAATATCGGAGGCCTTGATCTCCACGAAATTGCCGATCTTGGCCTTCGCGCCGATCTCCGCGCCCGGCCGCAGCCTTGCGAAGGGGCCGATGGAGGCGCCTGCGCCCACATGGGCCTGCTCCAGATGGGAGGAGGCGTGGATCACCGCGCCCTCATCCACCCGCACCCCCGGCCCGAAGAAGACATGGGGCTCGATGATAACGTCGCGGGCCAACTGCGTGTCCCACGACAGGAAAGTGGTCTGGGGGGCGATCATGGTCACGCCCGCCCGCATGGCCGCCTCGCGCAGGCGCGTCTGCATGGCGGCCTCGGCGGCGGCGAGCTGGACGCGGTCGTTGACGCCCATGACCTCGTCCTCGGGCGCCAGCACCACGACGGCCCGCTGACCCGCCGCGCGCGCCAGGGCGACCACGTCGGTCAGGTAGAATTCCTTTTGGGCGTTGTCATTCCCCACCCGCTCCAGCAGGGCGAGGGCCTGCGCACCCGCGATGGCCATGACGCCCGCGTTGCAGAGGGTGACGGCCCGCTCTGCCTCGGTCGCGTCCTTCTGCTCGCGGATGGCGACCAGATCGCCCCCCTCGCGCAGCAGACGGCCATAGCCCGTGGGGTCGCGCGCCTCGAAGCCCAGCACGGCGACCGTTGCGCCTTCTTGCAGGGCCGCGCGCAGGGCGGCGTAGGTCTGGGGACGGATGAGGGGCGTGTCGGCGAAAACCACCAGAAGCTCGCCGCAGCCCGACGCCAGGGCCTCTCTGGCCCGCAGGGCCGCATGGGCGGTGCCAAGGCGGTCACGTTGTTCAAAAACCTGCGCATTTGGCGCGAGACGCAGGGCCTCCGCGCTCACATCCGCGCGATCTGGTCCCACGACCACCGCCAATCCATCGGCGCCCGCCTCCAGCACCCCCGCCAGCACATGGGCCAGCATGGACCGGCCGGCGACGGCGTGCAGGACCTTGGGCCGGGCGGATTTCATGCGGGTTCCCTCGCCTGCGGCGAGGACCACGGCGAGGCAATCGGGAGCTTTCGTCATGTGGCTGTCATCTCTTGGTCTCACTTGGTCTGCTGTAAACCATGCGTCCAGCCCCGTCAGCAAAAAGCAGGCTCCCTCTTTGGGTGAAATTGCCCCTCGCAGTGCGACGATTTTGCAGTATAGAGATGAGCGCGGCCTTTTGCGCTGTCCCTATGCGTACCTCTTTTGTCCGGCCCTTTGATGTTCGAGCGTCGACTTTTTCTGAAGGTGGGAATGGCGGGGCTGGCCAGCCTCTTGCCCGGCGTGGTTGCGTCTCAGACGCCTCCGCCCGCTTCCGCTCCTGCGCCCCAACCGCCCTCCGAAGCCCCCAAGGCGGCCCCCGATCCGCGCGCCTTTGACCCCGCAGGCGTCGTCGAGGCGGCCCGCGCCCTGTCGAAAAAACCCTACAAGGCGCCCGCCGCCGATCTGCCGGACGCCTTCAGCGCCCTGAATTTCGAGCAATATGGGGCGATCCGCAATCAGCCAGGCTCCGCCATCTGGGCTGGCGAGGGCTCGGGCTACGCCATCGAGCCCCTGCATCGGGGTTTCGTCTTCACAAGCCCCGTGGCCCTCAACGTCATCGAGAATGGGGTCCCGCGCCGCCTCGCCTACAACCCCGCCGACTTCGCCTTCGGCCAGGTCAAGGCGCCAGCGGATGGCAAGGATATCGGCTTTTCGGGCTTCCGGGTGCTGCGCCTGCGGGAGGGCAAGCCCCCCGTGGAGGTCGCGATCTTCCAGGGCGCCAGCTTCTTCCGGTCGCTGGCGAGCGGCCAGTCCTATGGGGTCACCGCCCGGGGCCTGTCGATCCGCACCGCCGACCCCAAGGGGGAGGAGTTCCCCCTGTTCCGCGCGGTCTGGATCGAGAAGCCCGCGCTCGCCGCCGATGCGCTGGTGATTCATGCAGTGCTCGATTCGGAGAGCATCAGCGGCGCCTATCGCTTCACCCTGCGGGCGGATGAGGCCACCATCATCGACACCGAATGCACGCTGTTCCCGCGCGTGAACCTCGACCATGTGGGCGTCGCCGCCATGAGCGCGACCCATGTGTCCGGCTCCCTCGACCGGCGCCGCAGCGATGACATCCGGCTCGGCATCTATGATGTGGGTGGCCTCGCCATGCTCAATGGCAACGGCGAATGGCTCTGGCGCCCGGTCTCCAACCGGGAGACCCTGCAGCTCTCCGCTTTCGTGGACGACAATCCCCGCAGCTTCGGCTTTTTGCAGCGGGACCGGGAATTCGGCCGCTTTCTGGACGACGACAACCGCTGGGAGCGGCGTCCCTCGCTCTGGATCGAGCCCATCGGCGATTGGGGCCAGGGCTCTGTCACCCTCGTCGAGATCCCCTCGGAGTCGGAGGTCAACCAGAACATCATCGCCTATTGGCGCCCCCGCGCTGTGATGACCGCCGGGTCCGAGGTCATGTTCTCCTGGCGCCAGATTTGGTGCTGGACCCCGCCGGAGCGCCCGCCCGGCGCCACGGTGACGCTGTCGCGCGGGGGGCGTCCGCCCGGCGCCCCGGCGAACACACGCCGCCGCCGTTTTATGGTCGACTTTCACGGCAATATCATCGCGGACCAGCAGAAGGTTGCGGAGATCGCTCCGCAAATCGTCGCCTCGCCAGGGGCGGTCTCGGGGGTGCGGACCTTCATCAACCGCGACCGCAAGACCTATCGCGTCTCCTTCGACGTGGATCCCGGCAATGAGGCGCTGAGCGAGTTACGGCTTCAGCTGGAGGCGCAAGGCAAGCCTGTGAGTGAAAGCTGGATGTATCGATGGACGCCCTGATCGACCAGCCGGAGGGTCCCGCCTCAAGCGGCCCTCACAGCTCACCCGCGCCCGTCGATATGGACCATTGCATGCCGCCAGAGGCGCTGCTGGCCATGCCGACCCAATCCCTGCGGCGCTTCAACGCCAACGAGCGGCGCAAATTGATGGCGCCGACCCTGTGGCGCACGCCCTGGGTCTCCCGGCTCTTCGTGTTTGGCGGGGGACTGGCGCTGACGGTCTATGGCGCGTCGGAGATGTATGGCGTCATCAACATCGGCGCCATCACCACGCTCAAATGGGCCTTGCTGGTTCTGTTCATCTGCAACTTCTCCTGGATCGCCATCGCCTTCACCAGCGGGTTGCTGGGCTTCTTCTGGCTGCTGCTGCACGGGCGCGGACGCCCCGCCCAGCCTATGGCGCTCAAGCACCGCACCGCCGTGGTCATGCCCATCTACAACGAGGCGCCGTCGCGGGTTTTCGCCGCCATGCAGGCGATCTACGAGGAGATCGCCGCGACCGGGCTGGGCGCGCATTTCGATTGGTTCTTTCTTTCCGACACCACCAATCCCGATGTGTGGATCGCCGAAGAGCGCGCCTTCGTCGCCATGCGCGTTCGCCTGGGACCGGAGGCGCGGATCTTCTATCGCAGGCGCCCGAAGAACACCGCGCGCAAGGCCGGCAATATCGCCGATTTCGTCGAGCGCTGGGGCGCCTCCTACGAGCATATGGTGGTGCTGGACGCCGACAGCCTCATGACCGGCGAGGCGATCCTGGGCCTCACCGGCGCCATGGAGGCGGACCCGGATGCGGGCATCATCCAGTCCCTGCCGCTCATCATCAACCGCAACACCATGTTCGCCCGCGTGCAGCAATTCGCGGCGCGCATCTATGGGCCGGTGATCGCGGCGGGGTTGGCGGTCTGGTCGGGGCGCGATGGCAACTATTGGGGCCATAACGCCATCATCCGCACCAAGGCCTTCGCCGACCATTGCGGCTTGCCAGTCCTGCGGGGGCGCCCGCCCTTAGGCGGCCATATTCTGAGCCACGACTTTGTCGAGGCCGCGCTGATCCGGCGCGCGGGCTATGCGGTCTATATGCTGCCAACGCTGGGCGGCAGCTATGAGGAGAGCCCGCCCTCCCTGATCGATCTGGCGGCGCGTGATCGGCGCTGGTGCCAGGGCAATCTGCAGCATTCGCGCGTCATCGCCGCCAGCGGCCTGAAGCTCGCCACGCGCCAGCATTTCGCCACGGGCATCATGAGCTACATGGCCTCGCCCTTCTGGATGGCGCAGCTGATCGTGGGCATCGTGCTGGTGTTTCAATCGGCCTATATCAGGCCCGAATATTTCACCAACGAGTTCCGCCTCTTTCCGGCCTGGCCGCGCTTTGACGCGGAGCGCGCGCTGGCGCTCTTCGGGCTCACCATGGCGGTTCTGCTGGCGCCCAAACTCATGGGCCTGCTGATCGCGCTCTTTGATGGGGCGACGCGCCGGGCGAGCGGCGGTGGTTTGCGGCTGATGGGCTCGGCCTGTGTGGAGATCCTGATGTCCGCGCTCTTCGCGCCTGTGATGATGGTGATCCAGACCGGCTCCGTCATGCAGATCCTCGTTGGCCGCGACACCGGCTGGAACCCCCAGCGGCGCGATGACGGCTCGATTCCCTTCTCCAGCATCGTGCGGCGCCATCGCTCCCATGTGGCGCTGGGCTTCGTGACGCTGATCGCGGGCCTGCTGATCTCGCCCTCGCTGGTGGCCTGGATGTCGCCCACCATCGCGGGGCTCATTCTGGCGATCTTCCTGTCCTGGGGCAGCGGCATGCTGTCTTTGGGCCTCGCCCTCAAGCGCATGGGCCTGCTGCTGACGCCGGAGGAGACGACCCCCCCGCCGGTCGCCACCCGCGCCAATGGGCTGGCGGCGGAACTGGCCAGCGAGAACATCGACGAGGCCGACGGTATCCTCGCCATTCACGCCAACCCGGACTTCCGCGCCATCCACGAAGCCTTCCTGCCGCCCTACCGCCCCCATGTGCGCGGCGTGGTGGATCCGGATCGCGCCGTCGCCGAAGCCAAGCTGAATGACGCCGACAGCGCCGAAGAAGCCGCCCGCTGGCTCCACCCCAAGGAGCGCAACGTGGTGCTGCAGGACCGGGCGCTGATCGCCCTGCTGGCGCGGTTGCCAAGGACGGCGCCTGTGAGGGTTGAGTAGGGGCGAAGGGTCAGTCGGCAGTCGGCATTAGGCAGTCGGGGGGGATTGTTGTTGACGGCAGGTCGCTGGCCTAAAATGCCGAATGCCGAATGCCGAATGCCGA
>CAMDOY010000103.1 GCA_945903655.1 Rhizobium sp. Q54
GAACCACATGTTCGGCGCCCGTCACAAGCCGTTCCTTCACCGCCGCGTAATGCTCGATGTCGCCATGGCGATCAAGATGGTCGGGGGTGACATTGAGCAGGACGCCGACGCTGGGGGCGAGGCTCGGCGTCAGATCAATCTGGAACGACGAGCATTCAATCACATGGGCGCGGCCATAGGCGGGCGGTTCAAGATCCAGGATCGGCGTGCCGATATTGCCGCCCAATTGCACATCATGTCCGGCCTGCCGCAAGATATGGGCGATGAGCGCGGTGGTCGTGGATTTGCCATTGGTGCCGGTGATGGCGATAAAGGGCGCGCCGGGCGCGAGGCGCAGGCGCTCGCGGCAAAAGAGTTCGACGTCCCCGATGATTTCTATTCCAGCCGCCCTCGCCTTGCCCACGGTCCAATGGGGCGAAGGATGGGTCAGCGGCACGCCGGGGGCGAGGATGAGCGCGGCGAAGCGCGACCAATCCGCCAGCACGAGATCGCGCACCGCCACGCCCTCGGCCATGGCGCGTTGGCGCGCGGCTTCGCCATCATCCCACGCAAAGACCTGCGCGCCGCCTGAAGCGAGCGCGCGCGCCGTCGCAAGCCCGGACCCACCGAGGCCAAAGAGCGCGACAGCACGACCGCGAAAGCTTGTGGCTGGCGTCATTCACCTCACCTTGAGCGTCGCCAGCCCGATGAGGGCCAGAACGAAAGAGACGATCCAGAAACGGATGACGATTTGCGGCTCCGACCAGCCGAGCTGTTCAAAGTGATGGTGAATGGGCGCCATTCGGAACACGCGCTTGCCCGTGAGCTTGAAGCTCGTGACCTGTACGATGACGGAGAGCGCTTCGAGCACGAAGAGCCCGCCAACGATGATGAGCACGATCTCATGCTTGATGGCCACCGCCACCGCGCCGAGCATGCCCCCCAGCGCCAGAGAGCCTGTGTCGCCCATGAAGATCTGCGCAGGCGGCGCATTGAACCATAAGAAGCCCAGCCCCGCGCCGATCAGCGCGCCGCAGATGATCGCGAGCTCGCCCGTTCCCGCGACATAGTTGATGCCGAGATAGGAGGCGAAAATCGAATTGCCCGCGAGATAGGCGATGATGGCGAAGGCCCCGGCGGCGATCATCGAAGGCACGATGGCGAGGCCGTCGAGTCCATCGGTGAGATTGACCGCATTGCCAGCGGCGACGATCACAAAGGCCCCGAAGCCCAGGAAGAACCAGCCAAGGTTCATCAAGAAGCCGTTGACGAAAGGCACCGCCAGTTTGGTGGCGGGGGCGCTGGCGTTGAAAGGCGCCGCAAGCGCGGTGAAGAAATCAGCCATGGAGGCGACCGGCGGCGTCAGGCTGGCGCACATCATGAAATAACAGGCGACAGCTGCGATGATCAGCTCGCCCAGGAGCCTTGCGCGGCCGGAAAAGCCCTTGTGGCTTTGTTTGGTGACCTTCAGATAGTCATCATAAAAGCCGATGGCGCCGAAGCCCAGCGTGACGAAAAGGACGATCCAGATATAGGCGCTGCGTGGATTAGCCCAGAGCAGCGTGGAGACGATGACTCCCGACAGGATCATCAATCCGCCCATGGTGGGCGTGCCCTTTTTGGTGAGCAGATGCGACTGGGGCCCATCCTCGCGAATGGGCTGTCCCTTGCCCTGTTTGAGGCGCAAGGCCGAGATGATCCCCGGACCGAAGAACAAAACGAAAAGCAAAGCTGTGCCCGTGGCGCCCGCCGTGCGGAAGGTGATGTAGCGGAAGAGATTCAGCGGACCAAGGAGAGCGGAATAATCGGACAGATAGGTCAGCATCGCGTCACCCCCCAGCGCTTTGGTCAACGTCGCGCAAGGCGAACACGCTCTTCAATTTGGCGACCACAGGCCCCATGCGGCTGCCGTTCGATCCCTTGATCATCACGATGTCATAAGGACCAATGGCTGCGATGAGGTCCTTCTCGATATCAATGGAGGTCTCAGCCCAGACCCCTCTTATTTTGGAGGGCAGCACATCGAACATTTTTTTCATCAGTGGACCGGCAGCGAAGACGAGGTCCACATCCGCCGCCACAATGGCTTCCGCCAGATCCTTGTGAAGATCTGGTCCCTGAGGTCCAAGCTCCAGCATGTCGCCAAGGGCGACGATGCGCTTGCCGCCCACCTGGGTTTCGCGCAACAGGCTCAACGCCGCGCGCATGGAGGCGGGGTTGGCGTTATAGCTTTCATCCACCAGCGTGAACTCGCCATAGGGAAGCGGCAGGACGGTGCGCTGCCCTCGGCCCGGTGGCGGCGTGAAGCGGGCGAAGTCCGCCGCAGCCTGATCCAGATTGCCGCCAAGGGCCTCAACGGCAAGCAGCACAGCGAGGGAGTTCATCGCCATATGGCGACCAGGCGCGCCAACCACATAGTTATAGCGTCGGCCCATGATGCGCGCCTGCACCCGCGTTCCCTCAGCTATGGTGACCGCATCCTCGAAGCGCGCATCGGCGCCCTTGCGGGTGCCGAAGGTCAAGACCTTGCCGGCGGGCGATTCATCGGCGGCCTTGCGCAAACGCACGTATTGCTTGATGTCCGCATTGATGATCGCGGCGCCGCCAGCTTCCAGTCCGGTAAAGATTTCCGCCTTGGCGTCGGCTATGCCATCGATGGAGTCGAAGAACTCCAGATGCACCGGCGCGATGGTGGTGATGATCGCCACATGGGGACGCACCATGCCGACCAGAGGGGTGATTTCGCCCGCGTGATTCATGCCGATTTCGAAAACGCCGAAGCGGCTCTCTTTGGGCATGCGCGCCAGCGTCAGCGGCACGCCCCAATGATTGTTGTAGGAGGCGACCGAGGCGTGGGTGGGGCCCTGCGCGGACAAGACCAGAGCCAGCGCGTCCTTGGTGCTGGTCTTGCCGACGGAGCCGGTGACCGCGACAATGCCGGCGTCGGTGCGCGCGCGCGCGGCCAGCGCAAGAGATTGCAGGGCGGCGAGCGTGTCATGCACGATGTAAAGCGGGCCTGATGTGAAAAGCGCCGCCGCATGCGCTTCATCGACGACGGCGGCCGCCGCGCCTTTTTCAAAGGCGGCGGCCACATGGTCATGTCCATTGGAATGGTCGCCCTGGATCGCGAAGAAGAGATCGCCGGGTTGCAGCGTGCGCGTGTCGATGGAAATGCCTGACACCGGCGTGGCGGGCATGCCATTCATGCGCGCATAGAGCGGCGAAACGAGGCCGAGGCGAGACCAGATAACGGGGCTTGTCACGAGGCGACCTCCTCCAGCGCGGCGCGCACCGCTTGATGATCGGAAAATGGCATAACCTGATCGCCGACGATTTGACCGGTTTCATGACCCTTGCCAGCGACGACCACAACATCGCCCGCGCGCGCCGTATGAACGGCGGCAGCGATGGCGGCGCCGCGATCAGCCATGTCAATGGCGCCAGGCGCGGCGGCGAGAATGGCGGCGCGGATTGCGGCGGGATTTTCAGAGCGCGGATTATCATCGGTCACGATGACCACATCGGCGTTCCGCGCGGCGATTTCGCCCATGATGGGGCGCTTGCCCCGATCCCGGTCGCCACCACAGCCAAAGACGACAATCAGCCGGTTCGCCGCGAGCGGCCGCAGGGCCATGAGCACCTTTTCCAGGGCGTCAGGCTTGTGCGCGTAATCGACAAAGACCGGCGCGCCGTCACGCTCGCCTATTTTTTCAAGACGCCCGGGGGCGCCGCGCAGATGCGCCAGGGCTTCCAGCACCGGCCCGACAGGGGAGCCAGACGCGATGCACATGCCCGCCGCCACCAGCGCATTGGAGGCCATGAAGGCGCCGGCCAGGGGCAATTCTATGGCATGGGTCCCAGCATCGCAGGCGATGCGCAGCAGGGTGGAGGCAGGACGTGGCTGCGCTGAAACGAGCCGCAACAGGTCGCCCTTCGCCCCGGTGGTCAGCACGCGCAAGCCGCGCTTGTCGCAAGCGGCGATGACCTGCGCCGCCACATCGCTGTCCGCATCGATCACTGCGGGCTGACCGGGCTGCAACAAGCACTCGAAGAGGCGCATTTTGGCCGCGAGATAGGAGGCGAGATCGGGATGATAATCGAGATGATCGCGCGACAGATTGGTGAAGGCGCCAGCGCTCAAACGCACGCCATCGAGCCTGTATTGATCAAGGCCATGGGACGAGGCCTCCATGGCCAGATGGGTGACGCGCTCGTGGGCGAGTGTGTCGAGCGTTTCATGCAGAGTCACGGGATCAGGCGTGGTGAGCGAACCATAGGTCTCGCCCTCGGGCGTGATCACGCCGGTCGTGCCCAGCGCCGCCGCGCGATGGCCAAGGCGCGCCCAGATCTGTCGGGTGAAGGCGGCGACGGAGGTCTTGCCGCTCGTGCCGGTGACGGCGGCGATGGTTGCGGGTTGCGCCGGGTAAAATCGCGCCGCCGCCTTCGAAAGCGCGGCCCGCACATTGGGCGTCACGATCAGCGGCGCGCCCGTCAGGGGCTCATCAGGGGCGCGTTCGGCGATGATGGCCACAGCGCCCGCCTTGATGGCGGCGGGCGCGAAACTCAAACCATCGGCGCGGGCGCCGGGGGTCGCGAAAAAGACAAAACCGGGCTTCACGGCGCGACTGTCCGCCGTCAGGCCCGCGACCTCGCGCGCCGCCACATCGGCGGGCGCTTGCGCGTCAGGAAGAAGATCGCGCAGGCGGATCATCAGTTTCCCTTGAAGGGCGTGTTGACATAGCCATAGCCAAGCTTGGCTAGCAGCGGGAAAGGTTGCGTCGGCAGATCGAGCCTTGGCGGCAGGTTGAGCATATTGGCGACGCGCTCGATGATTTTTCCGGTCACGGCGCCCGAGTTCCAGGCGGCGGTGCGGTAGCCATGGGTTTCAGGCAAGGCTTGCGGTTCGTCCATCAGGGTCAAGAAGAGGTACCTCGGCTTGTCCGAGGGAGCTATCGCCATGAATGTGGTGAAAACACGATCCTTGGCGTAGCGTCCACGGATAATCTTGTCGGCAGTGCCTGTCTTGCCGCCAACGTAATAGCCGCGGATGTCGACCGTTCGGGCCGAACCCTTTTCAGCGTTGAGCCGCATCAGGTAGCGCAGCGCTTCGGAAACCTCCGGCCGCACGACCTGCGGCGCGTTGGCGCGCGCCTCCTCCTCGCTGCGTTTGAGGAAGGTGGGATTGATCAATTGGCCGCCAGTGGAGAGGGCGCCAACCGCCATCATGGCCTGCAGCGGCGCCACGTTCAGCCCTTGCCCAAAGGCGATGGTGATGGTGTTCAATTCACCCCAGCGTTTCGGCACAAGGGGCTCGGCGCTTTCGGGGAGCTCCGTGCGCAAACGGTCAAGCTGGCCGATCTTGCGCAGGAAGGCCTTGTGTCCCTCCACCCCCACCATCAACGCCATGCGGGCGGTGCCGATGTTGGAGGAATAGGTGAAGACCTCCGGCACAGTAAGGACGCGACGCTGGGCGTGGAAATCATTGATGGTGAATTTTCCATAGCGCAGGGAATCGCGCGCATCGACGCGAGAGTTCAGATTGACCTTGTTGGCCTCCAGCGCCATGGCGATGGAAATGGCCTTGAAGGTGGAGCCCATCTCGTAAACGCCCACATTCATGCGGTTGATGCGCATGGGCTCCAGGGCGTCCGAGGGATTGTTGGGGTCATAGTCCGGCAGCGAGGCCAGGGCGATGATCTCGCCCGTATTCACATCCAGGATCGCAGACGCGCCGGCCTTGGCCTTATAGCGTTCGATGCCCTTCATCAGCTCATCCCGAACGGCGTGGGTGACCCGCAGATCAAGCGACAGGCGCACCGGCTTCAGATCGGCGGGATCCAGGCGAAAACCCGCCATGGTGAGATCATTCAGGCCCATGCCGTCGATATGCTTCTCCATGCCGGCGATGCCGATATTATCGACATTGGTGAAGCCAAGCACATGGGCGGCCAAGGGCCCATTGGGATAGACGCGCTTGTTCTCGGGCAGAAAGCCCACGCCCGGCAGACCGAGACGGAAGACCTCTTCCTGTTCCTTGGGCTTGATGCCGCGCTTGATCCAGACGAAGCCCTTGCGTGAACCGAGCCGCTCGCGCAATTCCTTGGCGTTCACATCAGGCAGAACGGCGGTGATCAGCTCCACCGCCTCATCCTTGTCGATGATGCGGCGCGGTTCGGCGAAGACCGACATGACCTTGATGTCGGTGGCGAGCACCTCACCATTACGATCCAGAATTTGCGGGCGCGGGCGCGAGACAGCCTCGGAAGCTGCGCGTCGCAGGCTCTGCTGTTCGGGCTTGAGGCCGAAATACACAAGGCGTCCGCCGATGGCCCCAAAAAGGCAGACGAAGCCCAGCGCCACCAGGCGAATGCGCCATGTGCTCTTGTCGATATGGGTATGCACAAGGTTATGCGCATAAAGACGAAGCCTGCTGCGCAGGCTGGGGCGCGGCGGCTCCTGCTGGTTGAGGTCTTGATTATTTTGAGGATCCACGGGCTGGGTCATTTCCACGCTCCCCTATCGACCGGATGAGGGCGTGGTGGCGCCCATACGCTTGTCATTGGGCGTGGCCGTTGGTTCAGCCAGCCCCAGCAATTCCAGCTTGCGGCCAATGGCGTCGATGCGCACGGCGCGCTCAGGCAGATCCGCCGCCTTCACGATCTGATCGACGTTGATCATCTGCATGTCCAGATGACGATCCGCCAGCGCCTGAATGCGGCCCGGACGCGTCAGATGGGCCCATTCGGCGCGCAACATCACCATGCGGTCATTCTCGCGCTCGATGGAATGCTGCAGCTTCACGATCTCCGCCGAATACCGCATGGTTTCATATTTGATGGAATAGGCGAAGATCGCTGGCGCCACGAGGGCGGCGACGGACAGAACGTTGAGATAACGGATCATGTCAGCGACCCTTTCCAGATCGAGTCGGCAAGGCGGCCATGGCGGCGAGGTCGGCGTCGAGGCCGCGCGCAGGCGCGTTGGTGCGCTGTCCGGTGCGCAACTTGGCGGAGCGCGCGCGGGGGTTACGGGCCAGTTCTTCGGCGCCCGCGATGACCGGCTGCTTGCCCACGAGATCGAAGGTCGCGGGCGGGGGCACGGGCTCGCCGGGCAGGAGGCGCGAGCGCGCCTGGCCCCTGCCGGAGCGGGAGGCGAAGAACTGCTTCACGATGCGGTCTTCGAGCGAATGAAAGGTGACGATGGCGAGGCGCCCGCCCTCGTTCAGAACCTCTTCGGCGCCCGCCAGAGCCCGCACCAATTCGCCCAGTTCGTCATTGACGGCGATTCGCAGACCCTGAAAGCTGCGGGTGGCCGGATGGATCTCGGTGGGCTTGTGGGGCACGAGGCGCCCGATCAATTCGGCGAGGGGGCGCGTGGTGAGGAAGGGCTTGGCGACGCGGTCCGCGACGATGGCGCGGGCGATGCGGCGCGCCATGCGCTCCTCGCCATAGTAATAGAAGATATCCGCCAGCTCTTCCTCGCTAGCCTCGTTCACGATGTCGGCGGCGCTGCGGCCGGCCTGCTCCATGCGCATGTCCAGCGGGCCATCCTGACGGAAGGAGAAGCCCCGCGCGGCCTCATCCAGCTGCATGGAGGAGACGCCGATGTCGAGGGTCACGCCATCCAGCGGGGCGAAGCCGGTTCGCCTTGCGACCTCGACCAGATCGCCGAAGCGCGCTTGCTCCACGCGCAGCCGCCCGGCGGATTTGCTAATGAGCGGGGCCGCGCCCGCAATGGCGTCGGAGTCGCGGTCAAGGCCCAGCACGCGCAGCTGCGGGGTCGCCAGAAGCGCCCGCGCATAGCCGCCCGCGCCAAAGGTGCCGTCGAGATAGACGCCGCCCTCATGGGGGGCGAGCGCCTCGATAACCTCGTCCAGGAGCACAGGAATGTGCCGGGCCGGTCCGCCTGCGGCGAGATCCTGGTCATCGCCGCGGCCCGATTTCATTCCCGTGCTCCCCGAGGATGCGGCGCGCTGGCCGCATGTCTGGCGCTGAGTTGTTTCCGCAGGTCGCGCACCCGGTTTCTGGCCTCTTCCAGATGCGCGCGGAACCGACTCGGCTCCCAGATTTGAAACTTCTGACCCTGCCCCACGAAGGTCACCTCCTCGGTGATCCCCGCATAGGCCTTCAATCGCTCCGTCAGGATGACCCGGCCCTCCGGATCGACCTTCAGCACTTCGCTGGCGCCGAGCAGCGCCGTCGAGAACGCGTCCCGCTCCTCCGAATAGGGAGAGAGCGTCTCCAGCAACCCGTCGATCTCCCGCAGCAGCCCATGGCCGCCGCAGTCGAGCGCCTCCGCCTCCAGCGAAGGATGAACGTACAGACCCTCGAATCCGTCCCGCGCCAGCACGCCCCGAAAGGAGGCCGGTATCGACACCCGGCCCTTCGCATCGAGCCGGTTGGTGATGTGCGAAACGAAACGATCCAAGGGACAAACTCACCCGGCCAGCCACCACGGCCCGCCCATATCCCGCACACGCCGTTGGGAAACGGCGCAATGGCGACGCTGACGCGCACACAACTCTGAACGGGATGATTTGGGATAGCATGGGATTTTATGGGCGTCAACGCAGGTGTGAGTCGAAACGGGACAGGCCCGTACGGACCCCGATTAAAGATTGTTAGTGTTAAGGAATGGTTCATATATCCAGAAAGGGCGGGGATTATCCGCATTGTGAAGCTGCGGGGGCGGCCTTTTGGTTGCCTCATCCGCAGACCATGCTAGGTCTGGACGCTCTGAGGCTGGACCCCTGCGGTCCCTTGGGAGAACAAGACAGGACATGCGCGGCCCGAATGAAATTGATTTCTGGCGAGGATTCGCGCTCCTCACGATCTTCATTGATCACGTTCCCGGGCTTGTTTTCTCCAATTACACCATGCGGTATTTTGGCCTTTGCGACGCTGCGGAACTCTTCGTGTTTCTGGCGGGCTGGTCGCTGCGGCTGCTGATGGACGGTCGCAAGGAGCCCATGAGCCTGCCCAGCGCCGTCATGCGGCTCGAAACCAGGGCCATGACGATTTTCTTCGCCCAGCTCATCATCACCCAGATGGCCCTCGCCCTGACGGCGGCGGGGTCCATTTGGCTGGAAAACCCGGTTTTCCTGGAATGGAACAACGCCTCGGCCGCCTTCGAGGATCCCCTGCAGACCCAGGTTGGCATTGTCCTTCTCAGCCATCAGATGGGCTTCTTCGACATCCTGCCCCTCTATGTGGTGCTCATCGCCGGGGCGCCCCTGTGCGTCATCAGCGACCGCGTCCGGAAATGGCTCCCGCTGGTCCTCGCCCTCGCGCTCTATGGCGTCATTCTGACCACAGGCGTCAATCTGCCCACATGGCCAGTGGAAGGGCGCTGGTATTTCAACCCCTTCGCCTGGCAACTGGTCTTTGTGCTCGGTTATATGCTGGCGGATGCGCGGGGGCCCATGGCGGCCCTGCGCCGCCACAGGCATACCCTGCGCTGGCTGGGCCTCGCGGGCGTGGCGGTGGGGGTCGTGATCGGCGTCACCGACTATTCTCCCGACCCACTCGCAGTTCCCGAGCCCAAGCTCTTCTTCATGTTCGACAAGACCTTCGCCACCCCCGCACGAATCCTGCACCTGCTGGCCCTGGTGGCGCTGTTCAATGGCCTGTTCGACCATATAGTGGCGTGGATCGCGCCTCTGGCCCGGTTTTTCTCCATACTTGGTCGCAATTCACTCTACGTGTTTTGCGTGGGATCCCTTGTCGCGCTAGCGTCGCAATTCGGACGCTTCGTCATGGGGGGGAGTATTCTGGTGGACAGCCTTGTGTTACTTGTGGGCATAATATCCATGGGCGTCACTGCCTGGATCGTAGAGTGGAGGATGCGTAGCCGCGCGTCATGAAGAGCTTCGCAGCCATATTTGTTCTGCTGATGGCGTCTTGCGCCAGCGCCAGCGCCCAGACCGGCCCCCCGCCGCTGAGCCCGCAATGCGAGGCTCCCGGCTCTGATATTTCCAACGCGGCGCCCCTGCCCCACCTGACCGAGCAGCTCGAAAAAGGCGGCAAGTTGCGGATTCTCGCCATTGGCTCTTCGTCGACCTATGGAATCGGCGCCACCTCCAAGCGCAAGACCTATCCCGCCCAGCTCCGGGGCATCCTGGAAGGGAGCCTGAAGGGGACGGAAGCCGTCATCACCAACCGGGGCGTCTCTGGCGAAGTGGCCCAGACCACCGCCGACCGGCTGCGGACGGAGGTCGCGCTGGAAAAGCCGGATGTGGTGCTCTGGCAGGTGGGCACCAATGACGCGCTGGCCCGCGTTCCGCCCCATGAATTTGAACGGACCGTCAGTTCGACCCTGGAATGGCTGAAGGGCAACAAGATCGACGTGGTGCTCGTGGGCCTGCAATACATGCCCCAGTTCGCCCGCGACGATA
>CAMDOY010000104.1 GCA_945903655.1 Rhizobium sp. Q54
TCTCGGCGAGAATTGTGACGAGTCTCTTTCTTTCCGCGCCAAGAATCTCGTTACGTGCGACGTCAATTTGACGTCGTTCGCTCAGCCTTGCCATGATTTGAAGGACGTCGCGGTATTCGGTGATATGAAGATTAGGCTCGGTCAGTTGCTGTCGATAGCCCTGATCAAGTTCGGTGATTTGCGCAATACGGGCGTCAAGGCGGGCTATTTCCTCGAACAGGCGTGAGGCTTCCCGTCGATAGGCTTGCAAAGTTATAGTATGTTTGAGAGCCATGAGCTCGTATTTGCGCGCCCTGCTCATCTTTGTCCCTAGGGTAAGAGGGCCTGAAGCCGGGCGTCACTTTCCACCAATGAAGAGCGTTCCTGCATACCCTGGGCGATATAGCCTACCATCGACGAATGGAGTTGGAAGGCTTGATCCAGTTCGGGATCCTGCCCGATCTGATATCCGCCGAGGAGCATCAGATCACGGTTTTGTTCCCATAGGCTGAGGTAACGACGGAATCTTCGCGCCCGCGCCACATGCGCGGGGGATACGCAATCAATCATCGTTCGACTGATGGAGGCGTTGACGTCGATGGCGGGGAAAATGCCCTGTTCCGCCTGGCGTCGCGACAGAACGACGTGACCGTCCAATATCGCACGTGCGGTGTCGACGATGGGATCGTTGGTCGTATCGTCCCCGTCAGCGAGGATTGTGTAAACGCCGGTTATGCTTCCGCCAGTCTGTGAATCGATGCCAGCCCGTTCGATCACTGATCCTATCAGGGAGATGACCGAAGGCGGATAACCCTTTGTTGTGGGATGTTCGCCGAGCGCCAGTCCAAGTTCTCGCTGCGCATGCGCAACGCGGGTCAGGGAGTCGATCATCAAGAGCACATTTTTGCCCTTTGCTCGAAAATATTCAGCATAGGCCGTGGCTCTGTGCAAACCGCGCAGCCGCAGGACCGGCGACTGATCAGCTGGCACCGCGACCACGGTGGTGTGGGCGAATGAAGGAGAGGTTGAGAGTTCTTCTACGAAGCCGGCGACTTCGCGGCCGCGTTCACCAATCAAGCCGATGATGACGATGTCCGCCTCGGTAAAACGGGCGATGCAGGACAGCAGGGAGGACTTGCCGACGCCGCTACCGGCGACGATCCCGATTTTTTGGCCGCGGCCCACTGTCAGAAGACCATTCAAAGCTCGCACGCCCACATCGAGGGCTTCGCGCACAGGTCGCCTGCGCAGGGGATTGACTCGTTCGCCACGCAACGGCCAAGGCTCCGGAAGATAAGCGGGACTCAGACCATCAAGCTCATTGCCCGCGCCATCAAAGACGCGACCGAGCAATCCGTCGCCTGCGGGCACAATGTCGGCCCGATGTGTTGTTTCGACGCGCGCTCCAGCCAGCAATGGGGCGGCGCCACCCGTCAGAACCATCACGGTATAATTGTCCAGAAAACCGATGACCTCAGCCGCTGCCCAATCGCCATTTTCACAGGCGACCCGGCATTCCGTTCCCACCGAGGCCGGAAACGACGTTGCATGAACGATTTGGCCATCGTAACGGCGCACACGTCCCGCTGCGTTGGTCAGGCGTGAGCCCTTGAGGTTTTGCAGGCGCCGATCAAGCACCGTCGCCAGATCATGCATGTCTTTTAACTCCGGCTATCGGAAAGCATGGGAGCGTCTTCATAATCAAGATCGCGGGAGGAAAGGTGAAAAGCTCCAGGTTGAAGCTTGTCGTCTTCGACGATACGGATCTTCTCGAATATTTCGTTTTCCTTCAGCAGGTCTGAAAGCGTCAGAAGATCATGTGGATTCATCGCCAGGGTGAACTCGCCGCCGGCCTTGGTGAACATTTCCGCCGCAGTCTTTATGCGCTCGAGAAAAACGGCGGGAATTTCTGCGAAAACTGCGCCGAAAAGATCCTGCGCGATGCGACGCACATGATGTGCGATGATGTCGGCGTTACGCTGCACAGCGTCGCTCGACAGAGTTGTGAGTTGCGCTTCCAGCTTGCGAAGATTTGAGAGGGTTGCGTTCAGCTCCTTGCGCGTCGCATCGACGCCTTGTTGATAGCCCAGAGCGCGCCCATCCTCCTTCGCCCTTTCAATGGCGGCGATGATCTCTTCCGGCGCAGGTCCGCTCTCTGTGGGTTGTGGTGGAGGCGGGGGTTGGAGAGCATGAGTTTGCGACGGTGCAGTCTGTGACGCGTGGCTCCCGGTCTGGGGCGCCGCCGCATGTTCGTTTGGATCGGCATCCTCAGGAGTCTCAGGCGTCGCCTGCACCTGATCAGTGGATGGGTCAGGCTCCGCCTTGCGCGGGGGCGCGATGGGCTTTGGGGGAGGAGCGGGTTTGAAGCTGCTTCGTCCCCATGGCACGAAGCTGGCGTCCGGATCTCTGCTGTAGCGGCTCTCGGCCTGAAATGGGCCGCCGCGCTGCAGCAAGGCGGCGATTTCGGAAAGTTGGATCGAGCGTTGTGCTTGCTCAGACATAGTCTTCGCCACGTCCAGCCAGAACCATCGTGCCGGCGTCCGACAGCTTGCGGGCTATCGCCACGATCCGTTTCTGAGCTTCTTGAACTTCGGTGACGCGCATGGGGCCCTTCGCTTCCATTTCATCGACGATGGCCGCCGCCGCGCGTTGCGACATACAGCCAAGGATCTTGTCTCTAAGCCGTTCATCGGCGCCTTTCAGCGCGATGGCGAGGTCAGTCGGATCGACGTTGCGCATGAGGACGCCGAGGTTCTTGTCGTCGACAGCCAGCAGGTTGTCGAAGACGAACATGTTTTCCTGAATGGCGACCATGAGGTCTTTATCAAGCTTGAGCAGATCCTTCATGATCCGCGTTTCCTGCGCGGCTTGCGTGAAGTTCATGATCTTCGCCGCCGCCTTCACGCCGCCGATCTTCGAGGCCCGCAAGGATGTATTCGCTTGGAACTGGAGTTGCATGACGCGCTCCAGCTGTTCGATGGCTTCCGGTTGCACGGAATCCAGCGTTGCGATGCGATGCAGCACGGCGTGTTGGATATTTTCCGGCAGCAAGATGAGGACGTCCGCCGCAACGGCGTAATCGAGGTGAGCGACGATCAGGCCGATGATCTGGGGATGCTCCCCCTCGATCATCTCGGCGATCGAGCGAGCGTCCATCCATTGCAGAATTTCGATGCCCTTGGCGCTGCTGGAAGGCGTAATGCGCGTGAGGACGCTGCCCGCCTTGTCCTCGCCTAATGCTTTCACGAGCATTCGTCTAATGTAGGCGTCCGCACCCAAGCCTACGCTGGTCTGTGCCTTGATGATCGCGAGAAATTCATCAAGAACCACATTGACGGTGCGTTGATCCACTTCGGTTACCGAATACATCGCACTGCCGAGTTGCTGAACCTCGCGAGGGCTGAGGTTCTTCATGATTTCGGAAGCCTCATCCTCACCCAGGAGCAGCATCAGGATCGCACATTTTTGCGTTCCTGATAACAGCCTGATGGCATCATCATCTGGTTCCGGGGATGTCGCCGCTGCTTCAGCCATGGTCGATATCTCTCACTTCTTTAGTTGAGATCGCGTTGGATAAGAGACTTGAGCACAGCTGTCACACGGGTGGCGTCATCGCCCACCAACATCCGGATCAAGGTCACTTTATCATCATAGGTATTGGCGGTATCCAGCATCTCCGGAGAGATTGTGGACTTCTTGGGCTTGAGTCTGGCCTTGATCTGTTCAAGGCTCTCACCTTCGCGCACTTCGATGGTGGCGCCATCTTCCGCAACGGCTGGTTCATCGGCCCGTACGGAGGCGCTCAGCGAGCGGTCGAGGAGGCGTTCGAGGAAGGGCTTGAGAGCTCCAAGAACAACCACGCCAAGGATCAGGACGATGGCGAGTTGTTTGATGGCGTCCTCGAGCCATGGGGCGTCGAACCAGGAGCGGGTTTCGTACTTCTTTTCCTCAGCGAAACTGCTGGAGATGATGGTCAGTTTGTCGCCACGTTCGGCGTTGTAACCCACGGCTTCCTGAAGCAATTGCGTGAGGCGCTTGGTCTCATCCTCTCCGAGTGGCTTTTCGATGGTCTTGCCATTCTCATCCACCGAGGTGCCGGAGCGCACGACAACCGCTAGAGTTAGACGCTTGATGTCGCCAGTCGCTCTGCGCGTGGAGCGGATTTCCTTGCTCACTTCATAGTTGCGAACGGTGGTGCTTGATTTGTTACGCGTACTGTCTGTCCCACTTGCGCCACTGGCGGCGGGGGGCGTACCGGCGAGAGCTGGCGTGTTCGGCGCCTGGTTGGAGGTGGCGCCGGGTATGCCGCGCGCCCGACCTTCAGCTGATTCCTGCATTGTCTCCTGCTGACTGCGCAGGATCTGCGTATTGGGATCAAAGGTCTCGTTGGTCTGCTCGGTGCGGGTGAAATCGATGTCGGCGTTGACTTCAGAATTGAAGTTGCCGGTGCCAACGATAGGCGTCAGCAGATTGGCGACACGCTCGCGAAGAAGCTTCTCAACCTGGGTCTTGTAGTCGAGTTGCTGCGAAGACAGGCCAAGCTCGGTGTCTCGGCTTGGATTGGTCAAAAGTCCGCCCGACTGATCAACGACCGTCACGCTCGCCACGGGCATGTAAGGCACGCTGGAGCTGACGAGATGGGTGATCGACTGGACCTGACCTCCGGACAGGCTGCGGCCTGGTGAGAGTCTGAGAAAGACCGAAGCGGAAGGCGGCGTCTGGTCGCGGACGAAAGCTGAACGCTCGGGCAGGGCCAGATGCACACGCGCACCTTCGATATCGCGAATTTCCATGATGCTGCGCGCGAGTTCGCTCTCTTGCGCCTGTTTCAATTTAACCTGTTCGACCGCGCGGCTTGCACCGAGCGGCAATGCAGTCAGGAGGTCATAGCCTGTGACCGAGGCTTTTGGCAGACCCGCCGCCGCCAGTTGCATTTTAGCTCGATAGTAGTCGTTACGCGGCACGAGCAACTGGCCGGACGAGGGATCCAGCTTCGCCTTAATGCCCTGCGCTTCGAGGTTTTGCATCACGAGGCTCTTGTCCTCTTCCCCAAGGCGAGGGAAGAGCTGGGTCATTGACGGTTCGCGCATCGTGAAGATGGCCGCGACGCCGACCATGATCACAAGGCCGACCAGTACGATCGGCATTGAGCGAACGATCGCAGGCTGCTGCAAGAATTCCTGGACGCTGGCGAGCCCTCGCGTTAGCTGCGATCCAAATGGACCCAAGCCGGCCTGCGTAGGAATAGCGACGGGATTGATGTCTGACACGGGACGTCGTCTCCAGGAGAAATGCTATATGGTCTTTCCCGATTAAACGGGCATGGACATGATGTCTTTGTAGGCGCTCAGCAGCTTGTTACGGATCTGCATGGTCGCTTCAAAGGCCAGAGAGGCCTTCTCGCGCGCCAGCATCACCTTGGTCACATCGATTTCTTTACCGCTCTCGAAGGCCTGAGCTGCGTTGCCCGCCTCCATCTGCGCCTGCGCGACCTGGGCCAGAGCGTTGTTGAAGTGTTGCCAGAAGTCGCCGCTCGGCGTTGCGCCCGTCTGCAGCTTCTGCTGAAGGTTGTTCTGAATTTCGCGAGTGAACCCGACTACATTCGCCATGGTGATCTCCTCAAACGTTAGCTGCGAGACGGCGTGGAGCCAGCTCGATCACGTTGAACATTTCCTGAATTTCCAGCATGAGGTGCTCGCCCCTGATTGCATCGCCACCGGACAGAACCAGCGCACGTTGCAATACATTTTCGAGTTCACGGACATTGCCGGGCCAGGCGTGGGCTTCGAGCTTCTCGATTGCGTCTTCGGTCAGCTCTGGCATCTTGGCGAAACCGCCGGCATGTTTGGCCAGCAGACTCACCGCGATAGGCAGGATATCGCCAGAGCGTTCCTCCAGAGCTTTGGTCACGAGGGGGAAGACGTTCAGTCGATAATAGAGATCTTCGCGGAAGCGACCCGCTTTCACTTCGTTCAGCATGTAGCGGTTGGAGGTTGCGATGACCCGCACATCCACCGGCACGGGTTTGGCCGCGCCCAGCGGCGTCACTTCCTTCTCTTGCAGAACGCGCAGAAGCTTTGCTTGCAGAGACAGGGCCATTTCCGAGATTTCGTCGAGGAGCAGGGTGCCGCCATCGGCCGCGCGGAAAATTCCCTTGTTGGGGTGGTGTGCGCCTGTGAAAGCGCCGCGCTCATAGCCAAAGAGCAGAGCTTCGAGCATGGTGTCGGGCACCGCCGCGCAATTCACAGCTATGAAGGGATTGCGATTGCGGGGCGATGCCTTGTGGAGGAAGCGTGATAGAACTTCCTTGCCCGTTCCTGTCGGTCCAACCAGCATGACCGTAACATCGCTGGCTGCAACACGCCTCGCAAGGCGCAGAAGATTAAAGGTTGATGCGTCGCCTGCAGCGGCGCTCTGGTCCTCATCCAGGAACCGTGCTACCACTTCTGCGGTGAATCGCCAGTTGTTGTTGGCGGGGTTGACGTGCAGCGTGCTTCCGTTGAATTCGCATTTCAACGAGAAACCCTTGCCGCCTTCACCCAACACGACGATCCGGTCGGCTTTCAGTTGCCGACACCATTTGACGAAGCCGGTTGAGTCTGAGGCCAGCTTCTTGGCTACAGCGTAGGACATCAGCAAGCCGCATTGTTGCCAGCTGGTGTCAACAGCGTTGAGTTTTGCGACAGTCGCCGTATGCGTTTCGTACCCGCGGTTATGCAGGTGCGTTATCCAGGCTTCGGCGTCGGCAAGACCGTCGGTGACACAGAGTACTGCGCTCACGGGATTTCCCTTCGTATAATCGTCCTCGGAACGTGAGGTGCAACGGTCGAGCCAGAGCTGTATCTTTTTTTATAACGCTCATTGACATGTGTTGCAGAAGTATCTCAAGTTTTTGTTTTTAAAGGCTTTAATATGGAACCCATTTTGGTTTTTTGGTGTATGCGTGGTTGCCGCCTGACGGTTTTTTGCGTCATCCATCGTATTGCGGTGTGTATCGGTCGTTGTGTTCTTGATTGTCCGACAGTTCCAAGTCAAAAACCCGACATGTGTTTTACGAAGCGTCTGAGATTCGACATCCCGCATTCTCTGGCAACGACAGCTGCATGACCAAGGACGAGTTAGCCCGCTATTTTGATTTGCCGAGCCGCGCCATGCGCGAAGCGCTCGATTTGATCTCTCGCGTCGCGCCCTTATCGACGACGGTTTTCATCAGCGGCCCATCTGGCAGCGGCAAGGAGTTTGCTGCCCGCGCAGTTCATGCCTTTTCCACGCGCGGCGGGGCTCCCTTCGTCGCGGTTAATTGCGGCGCCATACCCAAGGAGTTGCTGGAGAGCGAATTGTTCGGGAGCGAAAAGGGCGCCTATACCGGTTCCGTGCGCACACGAGCAGGGCTCCTGGAAACGGCAGCTGGGGGCACGCTCTTTTTGGACGAATTGGGCGATATGCCGCTTGATATGCAGGTCAAGTTGCTTCGTGTGCTTGAGGACCGACGGTTTACGAGGGTCGGCGGGTCTCAGGAGATCAAAGCGGATGTGCGCCTTGTGTGCGCGACGCACCGTGATCTCATGAAAATGGTGGATGAAGGTTTGTTCCGGGAGGATCTCTTCTACCGCATCAATGTCTTTCCCATCATGATGAAGGGACTGGAGGAGCGGCGCGAAGATATTCCGCGGCTTGTCGAGCTCATTTTGAAGCGGTTTCGTGGACAGGGGGTCGGTGAAGCGCCGAAGTTTCAGCCCTCCGCCATCACCGCGTTGCAGGCGGCGTCCTGGCCTGGAAATGTTCGGCAACTGCGCAATGTTCTTGAGCGTTGCAGCGTGCTTTATCCCGGGCAATCCATCGGAGCGGCGGAAATCGAGCGGATCGCCGCGCCGCGCAAGGTGATTGATCGTGTGGAGGAGACGATGGCTTTGTTCTCTTCCATACAGGGAATGGGTTTTGGGGGAGCCTCCTCACAAGCGACTGAGGTGACCGCAGCGCCAGATCATGTGCCTGAAAGTTCCGGTGAGGCCGAGCCTGAACCTGAGCGCAGCTTTGACGAAGCGCCTTCCATCGCGCCGGACCTTTTGTCCCTGCCTACGGATGTTCAGGGGTTCTTGCGCGCCACGCCTGACTTCAACTTCCGCGAGCACATCATGCGAATTGAGGTCGCTTTTATAAAAGGCGCGCTGGCTGAAATGAATGGATCGGTCAGTGGGGCGGCGCGCATTCTTGGACTTCAGCGCACCACCCTCATAGAGAAGATGAGAAAATATGCGATCGACCGTGAAGACGCTTGATCAGGCGGCTTTTGCGCTGATCATGTTCCATGCGCTGGAGATGTCGCCGATGACCTGATGCACCTCTTGCAGCATGGGGACGCTGTTCTTGATGCTGGCGTCCAGGAGTTTGCGGCGGCTCCATTCGTAGATTTCGCCGAGCGATACGGCGACCTCGCCGCCCCTGTCATAATCAAGACTGCTTGCGAGCAGGTGGCAAGCCATCATGGTCTTTGTGATATGTGCTGATTTGGCAGCGAGATCAGAACGCTCAATGGCGGCGATGGTAAGTTCGATGTTCACAAGGAACTCTGCGAACAGTATCTGTACAAGACTGTGTGGGTCCGCTCCCTCAACCAGCAAGTCCTGCTCGACAGTCTGATAAGCCTTGATGGGATCCTGTATCAACATAGCGTCCGGTACTCCTTACTGCGTTCTATGACGGCGCTGATCGACGAAAGTTTAGGGGGATTCTTTCAAGGGTCGCCTTCATCTCCTTGGCACAGGGATTGCTAAGTACGGGCAAGAGGCTGTCTTTGCAGCCGGGTCCCTCAGGGATGGCGGAGAAACGAATGCTATCGATTGTCACGTCTGGTTTGACCGCCGCGCAAAAAGATCTCTCGATTACAGCCAATAACCTCGCTAACGCCGGGACAGTCGGATTCAAGCGGTCGGAAGCGACTTTTCTTGATTTGTATTCCAATGATCCGACTGCCGATCCCCGTACCTTGATCGGTGGTGGCGTCGCCTTGGGCGAAATTGACCGCAGCACCTCGCAGGGTCCGCTGAGAACCACCGACAATGTGACGGATCTAGCGATTTCAGGTCGTGGATTTTTTACGCTTACGCGGTCCGATGACAGCGTGATCTACACCCGTGCCGGCAATTTTACCGTCAGGGCTGATGGCGTGATCGTGGATTCGCAGGATAATTTATTGCAGGTTTTCTCGCTCGACGGGAATGGCAAAGCTCAGGTCTTGCAGGATACGACGACCGCTATCGTGCCGGCCGAGAAGAGCCCTGGTTTGGCTAAGTTCATGCTCGCCGATGGTGTTCCTTCGGGGACCGGCGTCACGTTCAAGATCAACGGCGCTGCGGTTGGAAGTCCCTATGTTGTGACGGCCGCTGATCGGCTTGCCGGTTTCGTCACGCTCACCTCTGACCAGCTGAACTCCAGCGTTTCCGATCAGATCACCGCGTCGTTTGATAATAGTTCGCCGGATGTAAAGGGCGAATTTCAAAAGGTCTTCGTCCAGGGGCTCTCCATCGACACCAAGGGTTTGATCAACGCCAATTTCAGCGATGGCAGCAAGACCGCCATCGGGGCTCTGGCCATCGCCACATTCGCTTATGAGCCGGGCCTTCGCCCGGTTGGTGATACGAACTTCGTTCAAAGCGTCGAGAGCGGCGATCCCATCATGACTGAGGCCGGCGCCCCGGCCGCGGGCGACATTCGCTCCGGCATGCTTGAAGAGTCGAATGTGGATATGACCTCCGAGTTGATGCAAATGCTCAAGGCTCAGCAGGTCTATAATGGTAACGCAAGAATGATGCAGACTTCAGTAGAAATGATCTCTCGTATCGTCGATCACATATAGTTCTGCATCCTAGCCCGGAGTAGTTTCGGTTGCGCATGTTGCGTCGCCGTTCGGTTTTTTCCGCCGCGTTATGCGGCGCAGCGCTATCTTGCGCAATTCAGGGAGTCAGTCGTGCTCGGCATCATCGGAATTGTGCTGCTGTTATTCTCCGTGTTCGGCGTGTTCGTTCTTCACGGCGGCGATCTTGCCCCAATCATCGCCGCTGCGCCAACGGAGTTGGCGTCCATCGGCGGCGCCGCCATCGCGGCCATGCTGATCGGCAGCGACATGGACACGGTCAAGGGCGTCGGTAGTGGGTTCGGCAAGATTTTCGGCGGGCCCAAGTGGAAGAAGCAGGACTTTCTCGACGCTATTTTCCTTGTGTCCAGGTTGATGAAAATTTTGCGCGTGGATGGGCCAGTGGCTCTCGAAGCCCATGTCGAAAGTCCG
>CAMDOY010000105.1 GCA_945903655.1 Rhizobium sp. Q54
TTTGTTGGTGCCAGCTTTCAGGCGCACGTAATAGCTGCCACCGCGCATGTACACGACGACGTTGCCATCTTCCAATCTCACAGCATCTTGCATCAAACACGTGCCTAGGTTTTGCCTAGGTGTCACAAGCACTTAGGCGCAAAACCTATATTTGCACAGGTGTTGTATAGGTGCAAGAAAATCATTAAGTACTTGATTTTATTGAGTTTTATAGAGCCCCGTGACAGTGCTTGTACTTCTTCCCCGAGCCGCAGGGGCAGGCCTCGTTGCGGCCGACCTTGCCCCAGCTGGAGGGGTCCTGCGGGTCGCGGGCCTCCGCCTCCACGCGCTCTTCGGCAAGGCCGAGGGATTGGGGCGAGAGGGCGCCGGCGGCGATCAGGGCGTTGATCTCGTCGAGCGAGGCCTCCCCGCCCATGGATGAGGCCTCGATGGCGGCGGGGTCTGGCTGCTGTTCGAAGGCCACTTCCACGCGCATGAGCTGCGTGGTCGCCAGTTCGTGCCATTGGTTGATGAGGCCGTTGAAGAGTTCGAAGGCCTCGGACTTGTATTCGTTCAGCGGATCGCGCTGGGCGTAGCCGCGCCAGCCGATCACCTGGCGCAGATGATCGAGCATGACCAGATGCTCGCGCCAGAAATGATCGAGCACCTGCAGCACCACCTGCTTCTCGACGAAGCGCATGACATCCGGCGTGTTCTTTTCCGTGCGCGCCGCATAGGACTCGTCGGCGGCCTTGTGCAGGCGCTCGGCGATCTCTTCTTCGGCGATGCCATCCTCGCGCACCCAGTCGGCGATGGGCAGTTCGAGGCCGAGCTTGGTCTGCACATCCTCATTGAGGCCCGCCACATCCCAGGCGTCGGGATAGGAATCCTTGGGGATGCGCTTGTTCACGATGTCATCGATGACATTGCCGCGCATATTGGCGACGGTCTCTTCCAGCGACTCCAGCGCCATCATCTCGCGGCGCTGCTCGAAGACGACCTTGCGCTGGTCGTTCATCACGTTGTCGTATTTCAGAATGTTCTTGCGCATGTCGAAGTTGCGCGCTTCGACCTTCTGCTGCGCCTTCTCCAGCGCCTTGTTGATCCAGGGATGGACGATGGCCTCGTCCTCCTTTAGGCCCAGACGCGTCAACATGGTGTCCATGCGGTCCGAGCCGAAGATGCGCATGAGATCATCCTGCAGGGACAGGAAGAACTTGGAGCGGCCAGGATCGCCCTGACGGCCGCCGCGACCGCGCAGCTGGTTGTCGATGCGGCGGCTCTCGTGGCGCTCGGTGCCCACGATATAGAGGCCGCCCGCCGCCTTGGCCTTCTCGCGGAAGAGAGCCACCTCGGCGCGGATGGAGGCCTCGCGCGCCTCCCGCTCGGGACCCTCCTCCATGGCGGCGCATTCCTGCTGCACGCGCATGTCCACATTGCCGCCGAGCTGGATGTCGGTGCCCCGGCCCGCCATGTTGGTGGCGATGGTGATGGCGCCGGGCACGCCCGCCTCCGCCACAATATAGGCCTCCTGCTCGTGGAAGCGCGCGTTCAGCACCGCGAAGAGCTTGGAGGGCTTGCCGTTGCGGGCGGCTTCATAGAGCTTCAGGAGACCATTGGGATCCTCGAAGTCGATGAGCGTATAGCCATTGGCCTGCATGAATTCGGCGAGCTGCTCGGATTTTTCAATCGAGGTCGTGCCCACCAGCATGGGCTGCATGTTCTGGCTGGCGCTCTCGATCTCGCGCAGGATGGCTTTCAGCTTCTCGGCGCCGGTGCGATAGACCTCGTCATCCTCGTCGATACGCTGCACCGGGCGGTTGGTGGGAATCTCCACCACATTGAGGCCGTAGATCTCGGCGAATTCGTCAGCCTCGGTTGCGGCCGTGCCGGTCATGCCCGCGAGCTTCTTGTAGAGGCGGAAATAGTTCTGGAAGGTGATGGAGGCCAGGGTCACATTCTCAGGCTGGACCTGCACATGTTCCTTGGCTTCCAGCGCCTGATGTAGGCCTTCCGAATAGCGGCGGCCGGGCATCATGCGCCCGGTGAATTCATCGATGATGACGAGTTCGCCATTGCGGACGATATAGTCCTTGTCCTTCTGGAACAGGGTATGGGCCTTCAGCGCCTGCTGCACGTGATGGACGATGGTGACATTGGCGGCGTCATAGAGCGAGCCTTCCTTCAGGAGGCCCGCTTCCTCGAGCAGTTCCTCCACATGCTCGTTGCCCGCCTCCGTCAGATTGGCGGTGCGCTGCTTCTCGTCCACGTCATAATCGGTGCGGACCAATCTGGGGATCAACAGGTCGATCTGGTTGTAGAGTTCCGACTTGTCGTCCGAGGGGCCGGAGATGATGAGGGGCGTGCGCGCCTCGTCCACCAGGATGGAGTCGACCTCGTCCACGATGGCGTAGGCATGGGGGCGCTGCACCATCTGGCCCAGCTCGTATTTCATGTTGTCGCGCAGATAGTCGAAGCCGAACTCGTTGTTCGTGCCATAGGTGATGTCGGCCGCATAGGCCGCGCGGCGCTGGTCGTCGTCGAGCCCATGCACGATGACGCCGACGGTGAGGCCCAAAAATGTGTAGACCTGCCCCATCCAGGCGGAGTCGCGGCGGGCGAGATAGTCGTTGACCGTCACCACATGCACGCCATCGCCGGCGAGCGCGTTGAGATAGGTCGCCAGGGTCGCCACGAGGGTCTTGCCCTCGCCGGTGCGCATTTCGGCGATGCCGCCCTCGTGCAGCACCATGCCGCCGATCATCTGCACATCGAAATGGCGTTGACCCAGAGTCCGCTTGGCGGCCTCGCGCACGGTGGCGAAGGCGGCGGGCAGCAATTCGTCGAGGGTGCGGCCAGCGGCGATCTGCGCGCGGAAGTCATCCGTGCGGGCGCGCAGGGCCTCATCGCTGAGGGCGGCGACCTCCGCCTCCAGGGCGTTGATGGCCGCCACTTTCGGGGCGTAGGTCTTGAGGCGGCGGTCGTTGGCCGAGCCGAAAATCTTACGCGCAAGCGCACCAAACATTGTGGAATCCCCAAAAGGCGGTCCGGCGCCTGCGCCCGATAAACCGGGTCAGAGATAGGATTGAGGGTCTACCTTGTCAATCTGACCAATTTGTCGCCGCAAGCCTCCGCTGCGTCATTCTCGCGCCGCAATGGGACCCTCTGGCTTGCGGCGGCGCGCGATTTCAAGGAAAGTGCGCCCCGCATTGGGCCTCGCCCATCTTTCGATCCGGAGTTTTTTATGCCGTTCTCAGCCCAACTGCGCTTTCGTCTCCTCGCCTCCGGCGCCATTTTCGCGCTGGCCCTGACCGCAGCGGCGCCCCTCAGCGCCAAGGTTCTCGCCAAGGTGGATGGGGTGGAGATCACGGACGAAGACGTGCAGGTGGCGCTGGATGATCTGGGCCCCAGCCTGCCCCAGCAGATCGAAGGCTCCCAGAGGGATGCCTATGTTCTTGATTATCTGATTGATTTGCGGCTCGTCGCCAAGAAGGCGGCGGCGGAGAAGATGGGCGAGGGCGCCGAGGTGCAGCGCCGCCTCGCCTATTTCCGCGACAAGGTCATGATGGAGACCCTGCTGGGCAAGGCCGCCCGTGAGGGCGCGACCGAGGCCGCCATGAAGCAGGTCTATGACGAGGCCGCCGCCAAGCAGACCGCCGAGGAGGAGCTCAGCGCCCGCCATATCCTCGTCCCCACCGAGGAGGAGGCGAAGGCCGCGCTCAAGCGCGTCAGGGGCGGCGAGGATTTCGCCAAGGTGGCCGATCAGGTGTCCAAGGATCCGGGATCCAAGGGCGGGGATCTCGGCTGGTTCACCAGGGATCGCATGGTGCCGGAGTTCGGCGACGCCGCCTACAAACTCTCCAAGGGCCAGATTTCCGACCCCGTGAAGAGCCAGTTTGGCTGGCATATCATCAAGCTCGAGGACAAGCGCCGCAAACCCTTCCCCGCCTTCGAGGAGGTGAAGACCCAGGTGGCCCAATATGTGGCCCAGAAGTCCCAGACCGAGCTGATCGTGAATCTGCGCGAGGGCGCCAAGATCGAGCGCACCGAGGCCCCCGCCGCGCCCAGCCTGCCGCCTCTGGTCCCCGCCAAGTAAGGCCACAACCCGGGCTGGCCGCATCGCTGCGGTTGGCCTGTCGGCGCCCTGCCAGCGAGTCCGGCTTGACCATGACGCGCGGCTCCGCAAATGTGCGGCGCAACGATTCAGGGCAATCAGCAGGAAATCCCCATGGCCAAGATCACCGCCGTCTCGCCGCTCGCCCCCAAGTCCTATCCGGAGCTTCCCGAGATCGAGGGCGTGCGCTTCGCCTCCGCCGAGGCGGGCATCCGCTACAAGGGCCGCACGGACGTCACGCTGGCCCTGTTCGACAAGGGCACGCAGGTCGCGGGGGTCTTCACCAAATCGAAGTGCCCCTCGGCCCCCGTCGATTGGTGCCGCGCCAAGCTGAAGGGTGGCAAGGCCCGGGCATTGGTGGTCAATTCCGGCAACGCCAACGCCTTCACGGGTAAGGTGGGCGCCAAGGCCGCCAAGCTGACGGCGGAGATCGCGGGCAAGGCGACCGGCGCACCCTTAGGCGAGGTTTTCCTCGCCTCCACCGGCGTCATTGGCGAGCCGCTGGACGCCACCAAGTTCAACGGCGTCATGGACGATCTCGTCGCCAAGGCCGCGCCCGGGGGCCTGCTGGAGGCCGCCAGGGCCATCATGACCACCGACACCTATCCCAAGGTCGCCACCGCCACGGTGGACCTGGGCGGCGTTCCCGTCACCATCAACGGCATGGCCAAGGGCGCGGGCATGATCGCGCCCGACATGGCCACCATGCTCTCCTATGTCTTCACCGACGCCCCCATCAGCGCGGCGGCCTTGCAGGCCATGCTGTCGAAATCCGTGCAGGGCAGCTTCAACGCCATCACCGTGGATAGCGACACCTCCACGTCGGACACCCTGATGCTCTTCGCCACGGGGACAGCGGCCAAACGCGGCGCGCCGAAGATTGCGCTCGCCACCGACCGGCGCCTCGCCGCCTTCAAGAAGGCGCTCGACGCCGTGCTGCTCGATCTCGCTCATCAGGTGGTGCGCGATGGGGAGGGCTGCCGCAAGTTCGTCGAGATCCGCGTCGAGGGCGCCGCGAGCGCGGCCGCCGCCAAGCGCATCGCCCTGTCCATCGCCAATTCGCCGCTGGTGAAGACGGCTGTGGCGGGCGAGGACGCCAACTGGGGCCGCATCGTCGCCGCCGTGGGCAAGGCCGGCGAGAAGGCCGAGCGCGACAAGCTCGCCATCTGGTTCGGCGATTTCCGCGTCGCCCACAAGGGCCTGCGCGACAACACCTACGATGAGGCGAAAACCTCCGCCTATATGAAGGGCGAGAAGATCGACATCACCGTGGATGTGGGCGTGGGCGGCAAGGGTGTCGCGACCGTCTGGACCTGCGACCTCACGAAGGAATATGTGGCGATCAACGGGGATTACCGGAGTTGATCGCCTCTTGATTCCCGCCGCCGCTCGCGCGAATAGTAAGGCCATGTCCAAGTCATGGTTGCGAGCGTTCCATGCGTTGCTTTCTCCTCCTCGCCGCCCTCGCGGCCTGCCTTGGCGGCTGCGCCAAGCCTGACGTGGATGTGCCCTTCGATTCCATTGAGGCGGCCTTCATCCACAAGCCCGGCAAGGGCAAGATCAATGGGCACGCCTTCTTCCGTTCCGAGAAGGGGCAAGTGCTGTTTGCGGCGGGGGAATATGTCTATCTCATTCCCGCCACCGCCTATACGGACGCGCGTTTCGCCAGCTTCTTCGGCGAAGAGAAATATCTGAAGGCCATGCGGCTCTTCCTGACCCAGGAGTCCGACCCCGAATATCGGAAATTCACCCGCAACACGAAGGCGGAATCCGATGGGCGCTTCAGCTTCGATAATGTGGCGCCGGGGACCTATTACCTCTGGACCCAGGCCACCTGGTATGCGGACAACGCCATCCTGCCCTCCGGCGGCATCATCTATGAAAAGGTCACCGTCACGGGCGACGAGACCGGGCCGGTGAAGGTGATCGTCTCCGGCAAATAGTTGCGCGCGCGCGCGGCCCGCGCTAGGCGAGGGCGTCTTTGCCCGGAGCGCTGCCTTGAAAATTCTCCTCGTCGTCGCCGTCGCGCTCATCGATGCGGATGATCGTGTGCTGATCGCCCAGCGCCCGGAAGGCAAGGCGCTGGCGGGGCTGTGGGAGTTTCCCGGCGGCAAGATCGACCAGGGCGAGCGCCCCGAAGCGGCGCTGATCCGCGAATTGCAGGAGGAGTTGGGGATCACGGTGAAAGAGGCCTGCCTCGCCCCGCTCACCTTCGCCAGCTACGCCTATCCCGAATTTCACCTGCTGATGCCGCTCTATGTCTGCCGCCGCTGGGAGGGCTTCGTGCAATCGCGCGAGGGTCAGGCGCTGAAATGGGTGCGCGCGAAGGACTTGCGCCAATATCCCATGCCGCCAGCGGATGAGCCGTTGATTCCGCCGCTGGTGGAGTTGCTTGGGTAGGCAGTCGGCAGTCGGCATTAGGCAGTCGTAGGCGGGGTTCTGGGCCAGCGGCATCACGACTGCCGACTGCCGAACCCCGACTGCCTAAACCCCCGCCATCTTGCACACCAGCGCCCATTCCTCATCGGTCACCGGCTGCACCGACAGCCGCATGGAGGTGACGAGGGACATTTTGGAGAGCGCGGGGGTCGCCTTCACTTCGGCGAGAGATACTGGCCTTGGCAGTGGCTTCACCGCCTTGAAATCCACCATGCCGAACTTGCCGCTTTCGTCGGAGGGGTCGGGGTAGAAAGTCTTGATGACCTCCACGATCCCCACGATCTCCTTACCCTCGTTGGAATGGTAGAAGAAGGCGTGGTCGCCGATCTTCATGGCCATGAGCTGCTGCTTGGCGAGATGGTTGCGCACCCCGTTCCAATGGGTGCCCTTGGCCCCCGCCGCCACCTGATGGTCCCAGGACCAGACCGAGGGTTCGCTTTTGACCAGCCAGTGCGCCATCTTTTCGGTCCCTTAGAGCGTTGCGCCGAAGGTGCGCCGCCAGGGCTTCACCTCGCTGGCGCTGAACAGGCCGACCTTGGCGAAGGGGTCGCCCGCGAGCAGGGCCTTGGCGTCGGCCTCGTCGGTGGCCTCGATCACCAGCATGGAGCCGGTCATCTGGCCCTCGGCGCCCAGAAAGGGCCCCGCCAGAAGAATGCGCGCCTTGTTGGCCTCCAGCCAGGCGAGATGCTCGGGCCGGTGCTGCATGCGGATCTCCAGACCATCGGGCTTGTCGGTGCAAAGGGCGACGAAATGCATGGGAAGTCCTCCGTTCGACGGCAAGCTAGACGATTTCGCGGCGCAGGGGAATCGCTCACAAAAAGGAATGGGGGTCCACATCGATGGCGACCCGCACGCCGCCGCGCTCGGGCGGCGCCGCATCAATCATGGCGCGCAGGAAGCCCTGCAGATCCGTGCTGCGCGGCGCCTTCAGCAGGATGCGGAAGCGATGGCGCCCGCGCACCACCGCGATGGGCGCCTCGGCAGGGCCAAGCACCATGATGTCGTCAGCGCTGGGCAGGGCGCCGGGGCCGGTCACCCGCCAGCGGTCCGAGGGCGGCAGGCCATGGGCGGCGCGGGCGAGCGCGCGCGCGTGGGTCTCAGTGGAGGCCCGGTCATTGCCTGAAATGATGAGCGCGGCGAGGCGTCCGAAGGGCGGCAGGCCCGCCCGTTCGCGCGACGCGATCTCCTCCGCGTAGAAGCGCTCGGTGTCGCCGGACAGCAGCGCCCGCATCACGGGATGGTCGGGCTGCCAGGTTTGCACCAGCCCGCGCCCGGGCTGATCGCCGCGCCCGGCCCGTCCCGTCACCTGTTGCAGCAGCTGGAAGGTGCGCTCGGCGGCGCGCGGATCGCCTGAGGATAGGCCCACGTCGCCGTCCACCACGCCCACCAGGGTGAGGCGGGGGAAGTTGTGGCCCTTGGCGACCAGCTGAGTGCCGATCACGATGTCGAAATTGCCTTGCGCGATCTCCTCCAGCTCGCGCCGCAACCGCTCCGTGCCGCCGGGAAAATCCGAGGAGAGCACGAGGGTGCGGGCCTCTGGAAAGAGGGTCGCAACCTCTTCCCCCAGCCGCTCCACGCCCGGGCCGCAGGCGGTGAGGGAATCCACCGTCTGGCATTCCGGGCAGGCGTCCGGCCGCCGTTCGATATGGCCGCAGTGATGGCACACCAGCGCCTTGCGGAAGCGATGCTCCACCAGCCAGGCCGTGCAATTCGGACATTGGAACCGATGGCCGCAGGACTGGCACAGGGTGAGGGGCGCATAGCCCCGCCGGTTGAGGAAGAGCAGCGCCTGCTCCTGCCGCCCGATGGTCTCGCGCACGGCTTCGCACAGGCGTGGCGAAATCCATTTGCCGCGCGGGGCCGCCTCCTTGCGCAGATCAATCGCCTTGATGGGGGGCAGGGTGCGCCCGCCAAAGCGCGCCTCCAGCCGCAGATGGGCGTAGCGGCCCTGCTGGGCGTTAACACGCGATTCGAGAGATGGCGTGGCCGAGGCCAGCACGACAGGGCAGGCCTCGATGCGCCCGCGCACCACCGCCATGTCGCGGGCGTGATAGCTCACGCCATCCTCCTGCTTGTAGGCCCCCTCGTGCTCCTCATCGACGACGATGAGGCCTAGCTGCGCGAAGGGCAGGAACAGGGCCGAGCGGGCGCCCGCCACCACCCGCACCTCGCCCGAGGCGACCCCGGTCCAGATGCGCGAGCGTTTGCGCGGGGCGACCCCCGAATGCCATTCGGCCGGGCGCACCCCAAAGCGCTGCGCGAAGCGGTCGAGAAACTGGGCGGTGAGGGCGATTTCCGGCATCAGAAGCATGGCCTGCTTGCCCACCCGCAGGGCCTCCGCCACCGCCTCGAAATAGACCTCGGTCTTGCCCGAGCCGGTGACCCCTTCCAGCAGGGTCACGGAGAATTTCTGCGCGGCGACGCTCAGGCGCAAGGCGTCGGCGCCCGCCTGTTGGTCCGGCTCCAGCGGCAGGGCGGCGAAGTCGGCTTGCGGGGGCAGGGCCACGGGCTCGGCGGCGAGCGAGATCGCCTCCAGCGCGCCCTCGTCCACCAGCCCGTCGATGACGCCAGCCGAAACGGCGGCGGCCTCCGCCAGCACGGATTTTGGGAAGGCGAGCCCGCCCTCGGCGGCGGCCAGCACCCGCTTGCGGGCGGGGGTCATGCGCTCGGGCTGGCCGCCGGTGAGGCGCACGCCGATGCGGATGGGCTCAGGCCCGGCTGCGTCCGGCGCCCGCACACCCATGCGCAGAACCATGCCACGCGGCGCCATGGTCCAGCGCGCCACCCAGTCGACGAACTGGCGCAGGGGGTCCGCCAGCGGCGGCAGATCGCGTTTGGCCTTGATGCTTTTCAGGTTCCCGCCGGGCGCCTTGCGGGTTTCCCAGACGACGCCCGTCACCTCCCGCGAGCCCAGCGGCACCAGCACGAAATCGCCAGCCTCAACCGCCATGCCGCGCGGCACGCGATAGGAATAGGCGATATCCACCGCCACCGGCGTCAAGACGTCGGCGACCATCTCCTCGGCATCTGGAAAGAGGCTGCTCATGGGCGCAGGAGTAGCACCTTGGGCGGGGAAACGGAAAAGGGCGGGGGATGACGCGCGCGGTTTTTGATCGCATGATGGCCCTGTTCAAGTCGCCTGCCGCGCAGGGTCGGAGCCACGCCATGAAACCAGGTCTTTCCCGGATCTCATTGCTTCTGGCCTGCGCCCTGTCGGCGCCCGCCTACGCCTTCGATTGCAAGGCCGCCCGCAGCCCCATCGAGAAGACGATCTGCGCCGACGCAGGCCTGCTGGCGCTCGGTGGCAAGATCGGCAAGGCCTATGGAGCCTTGCGAGCGATGGGCGATGCAGGCGCCAGAGCGGCCCTTGCGGGCTCACAACGCGCCTGGCTCGCCACCCGCGACGCCTGCCTCAAGGAGGAGAAGGCGAAAGCATGCCTCGCCGGGCGGATGAACCGGCGGCTCGCCTATCTCACGGGCCGTCCCGAGGCGGGGCCGGGCGCCGCGAGCCGTCTCGTGCCGCTGATTCGCTGGAGCAAGGCGCCGACCAAGGCCGAGCGGCGGATCGAGGCCTTCGCTTTCGCTTCGCCCGCAACCGCCGGTGAAAAGCTCTTCAACGAGCTGGTGCGCGGGGTCATCGATGAATGGGTTGCTGACATGAGCGGGGAGCCCCAGAGGGCGACGACCCTCGAGGTCACG
>CAMDOY010000106.1 GCA_945903655.1 Rhizobium sp. Q54
TGACCGGCCAGACGCAGCTCATGTTCGTGACCATTCCGGACGTGATCTCCCATATTCAGGCGGGCTCGCTGCGGCCCATCGGCATCACCTCGAAGGAGCGGTCGCGGTCGCTGCCGGATGTGGTGCCCATGGCCGAGCAGGGCTGGCCCGATTTCGACGTGCGCGGCTGGTTCGGCATGGTGGCGCCTGCAGGCACGCCCAAACCCATCGTCGACAAGTACAATGCGACGATCAAGGCCATGCTGGCGCGCAGCGACACCCAAGCCAAGCTCCTCACCATGGGCCTCGACTCCCTCACGAGCACGCCCGAGGAATTCGCCGCCTTCATCAAGTCCGAGGTGGCGAAATGGGCGCCTGTCGTGAAGGCCTCCGGCGCCAAGGTGGAATAATGGGCGAGGCCCCGCCTAATCTGCGGGGCCTTTCCATGCGCCGTCGCGCAACCATTGCTCCAGCATCCACAGATGATCGTTGCCGAAGAAGGGCTCGTCGTCAGCGATGAAAAAGGGCGCGCCAAACACCCCTGCGGCGATGGCGCTCTCCACATCGGCCTGCAGCGCGCGCTTAACCTCGTCTGAGGCCACAGCCTGCGCCAGCACTGCGCCATCGACGCCCAGTTTGCCCGCTACTTCCATGCTCGCCTCCACAGGCGTGATGTCGAGCCCGTCCACCCAGAGCCTGCGATAGATGGCCTGGGCGAAGGCCTTCGCCAGTTCCGCGTCCCTCTGTTTCAGCCAGACATAGGCTCGCATGGCGCTGAGGGAATTGTGACCCTTCAGCCCATGACGGCGCAGGGGCACGCCCCAGATCTTCGCCAGACGCTCCATGTCGCGGACGAGATAGGGGCCCTTGAGCGGATATTCCCCCAGGGGCTTCATGCCCATGACCTTCATGACGGTGACGCCGACCAGCACAGGACGCCAATCCACCGTGCGCCCATGGCGGGCGGCCAGCGCATCGATCTGCGTGGAGGCGATGTAGGCGAAGGGCGAGAGCAGATCGAAATAGAAGGCGATGGGCGGCTTGGTCATGGATTTTCCGCCGTGAGCAATTCGCGCAATTTGACCTTCGCCACCTTGCCAAAGCCGATGCGCGGCACATCGTCCACGATGCGGATCTCGCGGGGGACCTTGAATTTGGCCAGCGATGCCCGGCAATGGGCGTCCAGCTGCGCGCGCAGGGCCTCCCGGTCGCAGGCCTCGTTGCGCGGGATGACGAAGGCGACGACGCATTCGCCCCAGGTCTCGTCGGGGCGCCCGACCACGGCGACTTCGCGCACGCCCGCCACCTGCGCAATGCAGGCCTCGACCTCGCCGCCCGACACGCCCTCGCCGCCGACCTTGATGACATCCTTGGTGCGGTCGGCGAATTCGATCCAGCCATTGTCCAGCAGCACCACCCGGTCGCCGGTGATGAAGCGGCCCTGCGCGTCAAAGGCGCTGCGGGTCGCCTCTTCGTTGCCGTCATATTCGCGGAAGATCGAGAGGCCCCGTACGCCCCCCACCGTGAGATGGCCGGTCTGTCCGGGCGCCACGGGGCGGCCGTCATCGTCCTCGATATGGATGGCGTAGCTGTGCGAGGGCCGACCGATGGAGCGGCCGGGTTGCAGCGTCCAGGGATCGCCGACGATGCCCTGCGTCACCATCTCCGTCATGCCCCAGCCGCTGACCTCGCGCACGCCAAAGTGCTTGGCGACGCTCGGCGAGTGGTTGGCGGTGGTGAACTGGCGGAAGCTATGGGCGGGAACCGGCTGCTGGGCCAGCACGCTCGTGGTGAACTTGACCTGCGAGGTGATGGTGGCCCGATGGGGCACGGCGGCGGACCAGAAGCGACTGGCGGAGAACCGCGGTTGCAGCACCACGGTGCCGCCCGTGAAGAAGGCCGCGAGGAAGGACCAGGAGAAGCCGACCACATGAAACAGCGGCAGGAACACATGGTAGATGTCCTCGTGCCTGATGCCCTGTTGCAGGGCCGCCATCTTGCCGCCCCAGAGCACATTGGCGTGGGTCCACACGACGCCCTTGGCGCGAGAGGTGGTGCCGGTGGTGAAGAGAATCAGCGCCGCCGCCAACGGATCGGGCGCCCGCGCCGGAGCGCGCTCCCCCATCAACCGCTCGAAGGCTTCCCCATGGGCCGGAGCCCGCGCCGGGGCCTCGCCTGCGTCGGTCTGGGTCACGGCGATCCATTCGAGCCCCCGGCAGGAGGCTACGGCGTCCAGCAGTTTGGGCTGGGTGATGGCCGCGCGCACGCCCGATGCTTCCACCACATCGCGCACTTCAGGGGCGGCCAGCGCGGGATTGCCCAGCACGGCGATGGCGCCGATCCAGCCGCAGGCGAATCGGGCGATGAGGGTCTGCGGGCAGTTCTCCAGATGCACCAGCACCCGGTCCCCCGCCTTGACGCCCCGCGCCAGCAGGCCGCCCGCGACACGGGCCACCTCATCCTCGAACCGCGCCCATGTCCAGATCTCGGATGGGCCCTCGAAGGGCGCCCAGATCAGAAAGGGCTTGTCCGGATGGCAGGCGGCGCGCTCGCGCAGATGCGAGACGCTGTCCATGCCGATGAAGGGGTGTAGAAACGCCAAGTCGTTGATATGCGTCATCTTAGATTTCCTGAAAGTCTCGTGTTGCACTATGGCCCGGCCAGCCGCAAGGGCAAGCTGAAAACGACGCACCGAATGAGATTTGGTCTGTCTCTGGCTCTGATCAGGGGACGGCGAGCCATGGCGATGGCGTATTGAACCTGATGAAAGAATCCGAATGACAGAAGAGTGACAAGCTCTTGGGACCCTTGCCCAAGGCCATCGCCGGAGCGGCGGCGTGAATGGAGCCCCCCACCGCGCCTTGGACCCAACCACAAAATCATCGTCCGCAAAATTTTCTTCATCACAGGCTGAAAACGAATAAACAATTTGAAATCATAATCTTCGGCGCCTTCAGCCCTGGCTGCGGACTGAAGGTGCGCGATCACGCCTCTTTTCTCGTTCGAAAAATGGAATATAGTGAGCACGCATTTAATTAAATCGATTGCTCATTCTGGATAGAAGCATGGTCAACATATTAGTGGTTGATGACGAAGTTGATGTCGAACCCATGATTAGACAGCGGTTCCGCAGGGAGATTCGTGCGGGACGCGTACAGCTTCATTTTGCCCACGATGGCATAGACGCGCTTGAGATCATGGAGAAAACTCCGGACATCGCCCTGGTCATCACAGACATCAAAATGCCCCGGATGGATGGGCTGACTCTTTTGGAGCGCCTCGCTGATCGCTCAGACATCATGGCGAAGTCGATCATCGTTTCGGCCTATGGCGACATCGCCAATATCCGGGCGGGGATGAATCGCGGCGCCTTCGACTTCATCACCAAGCCCATCTCGTTTGAAGACCTTGATCTGACGATCAAACGCGCCCTGGACAAGGGCCGCATGGAGCGATTGGCGCGCGATGCGCACTTGCGCGTGCTGGAGGTGCAGAAAGAATTCGAATGGGCGCGCCGCGTCCAGAGGGGCATTCTGCCGCGCCCCTGGCCCAAAGGCGGGCCGGAGGAACTCACGGGTTTCATGCAGTCGGCGCAGGAAGTGGCCGGCGACTCCTATGATTTCATCCCGATTGATGATGATCACGTCGGTTTCGCCATAGCCGATGTGGCGGGCAAGGGAATAGCCGCCGCGATGATGGCGAGCATCACTCATGCCCTGCTGCGGGCTTTGGCGAACGATTTTCTGGACCCGGCTGAATGCCTTGGAAGGCTCAACCGCTTGCTGACGGCCCACAATCCCGAAATGCTGTTCGTGACCATGCTCTATGGTGTGCTGAACCGGCGAACTGGCGTTATTTCCTACGCCAACGCCGGCCACCCCTGGCCCCTGCGGCTGAACGCAAGCGGTGAAGTCACGACCCTCTCGGGCAAGACGGGCATTCCCGTAGGCATCAAGGAATCGGCGGTCTGGACCTCATCGATGGTGACCCTGCAACCGGGCGAGGGGCTGTTCCTCTACACGGATGGATTGACCGAAACGAGCAATGCCGCCGGCGAATGGTTTGGCGCGGAGCGCATGACCGAGCGACTGCAAGGCCTGGCGACCGCAGGGATGGGGGGATTGATACCCCAACTCATCGCCAGCCTTGATGAATTTCGAGGCAAGGCGGCGGTGTTGGACGACATCACCTGTCTCTTTTTGCATTGGCGAGGCTGCGGCGAGGGGTCTCGCACCTGACATAATCATCAACACCATTTTGCTTGAGGGCGCTCAAGCTGCGTGAGGGGGCGACCATGGTGATGCCGAAGGTCGGCGTCGGTTATAGCGAACTTGAAGACAGCTTCGCCGCCGGACAGGCCATGGCGCGCACAGCCATGGTCCAGGGCGAGCTTGACGCTTGCGATCTCGCCTTGCTGTTTTCGACCTGCCAGCACCATCCGCAGGCTCTGCGAGACGGCGTCAGATCCGTCATCGGTCCGGATGCGCGCATGACCGGTGGCTGGGCTGTGGGCGCGATCACCAATGATGTCCTTGGTTATGGTGGTTTTCAGACGGGCATCGCCTGCTTTTCAATCCCTTCGGACCATTTCCAACTCTTCCGGGTCGATGGCCTGGCTGATCGCGAACGCGATGTGGGGGTGGAACTGGGGAAAAAACTGGTCGAGGCTGGCGTCGATGCGGCGGGGACGCCCAAGCTGCTATTCTATGACAGCATCAACCGGCTGTCGGGCCGCACCAAACTCAATATGGCCATGCCTTTGCTCGCAGGCATGCGGGAGGCCGTTCCGCATCTGAAAAATCTTGTGGGCGCGGGTCTTGTGGGCGACATGGCGGGACAACCGACATTCCAATGGTTTGATGACGACATCAGCCAGCAATGCGCCATCGCCCTGACCTTTTCGCCGAACATCCATATGCATACGGCGATCTTACGCGGCGCCTTTCCGGTCGGCGACTACCATAGGGTCACCAGAGCGGAGGGACCGGTGATCATCGAAATCGACGGTCGTCCGGCGCTCGATGTGGTCTCGACGCTCATCGGCGGCGTCAGGGATCCCTCAGAATTTGCATTTCATGTGATGCTTGGCGTCAACCAGGGCGATCCCTGGGGACCTTATGTAGAAGAGAACTACAGCAATTGCTTGTGCTTGCGTACCGATATCAAGCGCAAGCATCTCATCATGTTCGAGCCTGAGCTCGTGGACGGCATGCAGTTTCAACTGATGAGCCGCCACCATGATCCCGGCGCCATCGCGCGGAAGGTGGATGATCTCTTCTTGCAGATTGGCGCTGAAAAACCTGTCTTCGCCCTCTACATCAACTGCGCCGGACGCGCGGGCGCCTATGCCGGGGTCGAGGATGAGGACGCGCAATATGTGCAAAGCGCCATCAATGGCAGGGAGCCCCTGCTAGGCTTTTACAGCGGCGTCGAAATTGGGCCCATCCGAGGCGAGCCAAAATCCATGGATTGGACGGGCGTCCTGTGTCTGTTCACCGTCAAACCCGACGAACCCTAAAGAGGAGAACCGAGATGACCAAAGTTCTGAACGGCGTGAACCTTGAGGCGCTCGGCGGATTTGTCGACGCCGTCAAAAATGGTGCGGTCTCCCCGGACATTCGCTTCACCGCCAAGTCGCACTGGACGGGTGGAACGCGCTCTGAGGTGACGATTGACCAGTTCGCCGCCGGAGGCGTCCCTGCGGCGCCGAGCGAGCGTAGCTTCAAGCTCGTGGTTGACGAGCCCGCCGCCCTGGGCGGACAGGACACCGGCCCCAATCCTGTGGAATATCTGGCTGCAGGCCTTTGCGGCTGCATCACGGCAGGCATCATCACCAACGCCGCGATGTTTGGCGCCAAAGTCGAGGGGCTGGAGGTGACTGTGGAGGCGGACATCAATGTGCTCGGCCTCTTCGGGCTCGACCGCAGCGTGCCCTCCCATTGCAATCGCATCACCTATAGCGTCAAGCTCAATGGCGATGATCAGGCTGCGCTCCTGAAATCAAAGCAGGTGATCGATGGCAAGTCGCCCGTGCGAAACACCCTCGCCAATTCCATAGAGATCGTGACCCGTGTCGTCTGATCCCGCGTGCTTCGCTCTATGGACACTCGGGAAGCGGAGCCGCTATTGAGCGTCCAGCAGCGCCAGATGATCGATGGTGGTAAGCCGTTCGAGGATATCGAAGACATCCTCGAAATGCGGCAGATCGCAACCTATTTTCGCGATATGGCCAGAACGAATGGAGCCCGGCTTATCATTGCGGAGACCAATGCTTCGAGAAATCGTCAGTTGCTCGAGCAAAAAACGCGCGGCTTCTCACTTTTGTCCCGCATGTCCTCGGATTTTTTGGCGACCGCAGAACCGTCCTATCTCACCAAGGTCCTGGCTGGGCACCTCAATAGCATCCTGAACATGAAACGCACGGTCGTTCTGATGCGAGAGACGTCTCAGGGCGATTTTCGCATCCTGGCCTCATCCGGATATTTCGATGCAGAGCAGTTGCGACTGAAATCGCTCGATTTTCATTTGCCCCCCCACCTCGACGACGCCCGGCGCATCATGTCAACCTTGAGCCCCCTGGCGGAGGCGGATCGGCAGGCTTTCGCGTCACTCGACATCCCCTTTTTCATCGCCATACCCATCACGGCCGATGAGGAGGTGAAGGCCGTGATCGTGACAGGACGGATGCGTGAGCAACGGCCCTTCTCTCCGCCGCTCAATGTCTCGGACATAGACACCTTGAGAGCCATTGGCGGGTTCTTTGGGGCCTATCTCGCACGATACAATCTGATAGAGCGGGATCGCGAACAGAGCCGGGATCGCATCGCCGAGGTGGAGCGGCTGGTGGCCCTGCGCACGGCGGAGATTGAGCGACAACGCGGGCTTCTGGACGATTCCTTAAGAGAACTGCACGAAACACAGCAGCGGCTGATCATGCGTGAAAAGCTCGCCTCCCTTGGCCAGCTGGTCACCGGCATCGCCCACGAAATCCGCAATACCCTGAATTTTGTTAATAATTTTTCGGATTTATCACTTGAGCTGGTTGTGGAGATCGAGGACCTCATTGAGGAATTCATGGTTCAAGCGCCGGTGGACAAGCGCGACGAATTCGACGACCTCGTTAAAACCTTACGCTCCAACCTCGGCATCATCGCCAATCACGGAAAGAGAGCGGCGAGCATCGTTCGCAACATGTTGCAGCATGCCCGAGACGATAATGGACGCGCCGAAATCGTTGATATCAATGGTATACTGACGGAATCCATTGAATTCGCCTATCACGTTGAACGAGCACAGGACAAACAGTTTGACGTGGTCATCACCCGGGATCTGGACCCCGGCATCAAGATGTTGAACATCGTTCCCCAGCAAGTCTCCCGCGTTTTCGTGAACCTTTTAACCAATGCTTTCAGCGCCATGAAAAAACGTATTTTCGAGTCCGATCCCGACTATAGCCCGATGCTGACGGTCACGACTCGCCGCCTCACTCAAGAGGTTGAGGTACGGATGCGTGACAATGGGACTGGCATTCCCGCTGACATTCGCCCCAAGATCTTCAGCCCTTTCTTCACCACCAAATCGCCCGGCGAAGGCACCGGGCTTGGCCTCTCCCTTTGCTACGACATCATCGTTAACGCCCATGGCGGCGCCATTGAGATCGAGTCCGAGGAAAACGCATTCACCGAGGTCATCATTCGGTTGCCGCTCGCGCCTGTTTCTCCACGGCTGGGGTATAGATCATCTTAACTTTGTGGAAAGAAATTGAATGTTAAGCTCATGTGTGTTTTTGTTTGCTATTTTCGACGTCGGTCAGACGTTCCTGGGGGGCGACTGTGGGCATAGATACGGAAGTCACAAGCGAAGGGATCCTCGTCATCCGGCTGCATGGCCGCATGCTGCTGAAGGATCTGCACGGTCTCGAAAGTAAATTCAAGAAGCTGATCAACGATCATAAGTCTGTCATCGTGGACTTGAGCGGTCTCGAAGTCCTGTTCTCAATGGGGATCAGAACGCTCATCGTGTCTGCCCAAATGGTGGAGCTGAGGGGTGGGAAACTTGTTCTGTTGGCGCCTATCCCAGATGTCTTGGCCGTGTTGAAGGCGAGCGGCACCACCAAACTCATCCCGATATGCAAGGATCGAGAAGAGGCCGAAAGGATTGTGCTTAAGTCTGCGGCTCCTTGATAGGGCGATATCCGGTGGATCTATCAATGAGTTCGCTTGAAAAGGAGATGGCCGCCAAAATGGGCGCCGTCTCCCGGTTTGTCACTTGGGCCGAGCGCGCCGCACTCAAGCATTCCTATCTGTCCAAAGCGTCCATCAACGCCATGCGGGTGTGCATCCAGGAGCTTGTTTCGAATATTGTCTTACATGCAAAAAGCATTGATGGCCCCCCAACGGTCAGAGTGGCCCTACAGATCGGTACGGCGGGAATCATTGTCTGCATTGAGGACAATGGGCCGCCTTTTGACCCCATGACGCAAGCGCCCGTCGAAGTGGATACGGATCTCGCCTCCGCCGACCGGGGTGGCCGCGGCTTGCGCATTGTGCGAAATATGTCTCGCCAGATGTACTATGTACGATCGGGGGGATGGAACAGGGTGTGGGTGGAGATCGCCTGACCCCGGCCATGGGCCCTCTCGGGCGCCGACATGAGGTGAAAAGCCTCAACGGTTTTTGGGGGGATTATCCACATAGTTCTGCAGAAATTGGTGGGTTTTGGCTGGCAAGACCAGGTTTTTGCGCACCTTGGCGGCGACGCCGGGATCTGCGGTCCATTCAGGGACAAATCCGAATGTCTTCAACGCATCCTCGCCATAGGCCTTGTCCGCATTGAGCTTCCCGATCGCCACGCGCAGGGCTTCAATAGCCGCTTTTGGGGCCCCGGGGGGCATCACGATCAGGCGCTGCATGGCCCCATTCACCGCGATGATCGCCTTGTAGATTTCCCAGAGTTCACCTTCCGGCTGCTTCCCGTAAATCTTCGCGTAAAGCTCATGGAAGGGCAGGATATCAAGCCCCGCCGTCTGCGAGGTCGTGGTGAGCTTTTCACCATCGTAATTCGGATCATAATAGACGCCGATGGCCTCGCCCTTCTCCACGAGCTGGGGCTGAATCACGGCGCGGTAACTGGGCGGGGACTCCGAATAGAAATTCACTTCCCCGATCTGAAAGGCGTTGCGCGCGCCCGCCGAGCCTTTGTAGGAAGTGACATAGCCATATTTCACGCCGAGCATGTCGAGCGTCAGACGCAACAGGATATCCTTGGCGTTATCCACCCCAAGCCCGCCCGAGACGATGTTCTGGCCCTTCACCACATCGGTCGCGACCTTCAAGCCCGGCTTGATGTCCGTGCGCATGAAATAGATGGCGGTGCCCGGCTGATAGGCGATGAAATTGTAATCCAGATAATCCACCCGCTGGGATTGGGGCTTCATAGCGTATTGGAAGGCGGTGCCGGTGAGATAGCCAAAGACCGTGCCGTCCTTGGGCGCGACTTCGCCAAGATAATTGGTGCCGGTTATCCCGCCCGCGCCATCCATGTTCTGTACGATGACGGAGCGCACGCCTGGCAGGTGGTTCGGCAGATAGCGCATGAGCAAGCGCGCCTCGATATCGGTCGGTCCCCCGGCCGCGTAATTGACGAGGACGGTGACGCGCTTGTCCCTGAAGAAATCATCAGCGGCGCTGGCTGGCGTGACCAGCATGCAAAGGGCGGCTGTGGCGGCGATTGCTTTGATCATGCGTCCCTCCAAGGCTATCTTGTTGTTTTTTTGTATTTATCAGCCAGCTAGCAGAGACCGCGCCCATCAAAGGCGTGGCAAGCCGCGGGCTATGCTTGGGCCGATGCTAATGCATGAGGAGACCTTGCGCCAGCAGGGACGAGCCGCCACATGGGCCGACCATCGTTTTTGTTGGTGTGAGTTTCGAAGCGCCGGAAAATGGCGCGCTCTCCATCGTCAGCCACCACGGCGTAGGCGAGACCATACGGCTCACCCAACACCCTGATTGAACAACAGGTCGATCTCGCCATGGGTTTCGCCCGCGACGCCATTATTCTGGATCGTGATGAGATCGTCTGGCGCGGAGGGACAGGGCGCGAAGGGAGAGCCCTTGCCGAGCCTCCCTCAGCCCTTGCGCTCGGCGGTGACGTCTTTCAGCCCCCAGCCCAGCATTTCGATCTCATGGGGGGCGATTTTGAAGTCGAAGCCTTCAAGTTTGGTCTTGAGATC
>CAMDOY010000107.1 GCA_945903655.1 Rhizobium sp. Q54
GCTCGTCGATGGTCGGCATGCGGGGCGGGCGAATCGGCAGCTCAGGCATCGGCGGGATGAAATGCTGCTGATATTGCTCCGGCGCAGGCTGAGGCTCGCCATAACCCAGAGAACGCGCGTCCTGAGCCGGCGCCCAGGCGGGAGGAGCCTGCACGGGGGCCGGCGCCTGCGGGGCGTAGGTCGGGGCGGGCTCATAAGCGACCGGCTGAGCGACGGGCTGGGCCACCGGAGCCTCCGTCATCATCGGCTGCTGCTGGCGGACCTGCTCGGGCTGACGGGGGGCGGTGTTGGCGCGCAGGCGCTGGGCGGCCTCGGCCAGACGATCCTCGGTGGCGTTCAGCTCGCGCGCATTGAGCGGATGGTCGATGCCGGTCGCCACCACCGAAACGCGGATGAAGCCGGTGAGGGCGTCGTCGAAGGTCGCGCCCAGAATGATGTTGGCGTCCTCGTCCACTTCCTGACGGATGCGGCTGGCGGCTTCATCAACTTCATAGAGGGTGAGGTCGCTGCCGCCGGTGATGGAGATCAGCAGACCGCGAGCGCCCTTCATGGAGACTTCGTCGAGCAGCGGATTGGCGATGGCGGCCTCTGCGGCCAGGATCGCGCGGTTGTCGCCGGAGGCCTCGCCGGTGCCCATCATGGCCTTGCCCATCTCGCGCATGATCGAGCGGACGTCGGCGAAGTCGAGGTTGACGAGGCCCTGCTTGACCATGAGGTCGGTGATGGAGGCAACGCCCGAGTAGAGAACCTGGTCAGCCATGGCGAAGGCGTCCGCAAAGGTCGTCTTCTCGTTGGCGATGCGGAACAGGTTCTGGTTCGGGATGACGATCAGCGTATCGACCGCCTTGGTCAGTTCCGTGATGCCCGACTCTGCCAGACGCATCCTGCGCGCGCCCTCGAAGTGGAAGGGCTTGGTCACGACGCCAACGGTCAGGATGCCCATCTCGCGGGCGATGCGCGCGATGACGGGAGCCGCGCCCGTGCCGGTGCCGCCGCCCATGCCGGCGGTGACGAAGCACATATGCGCGCCCATCAGGTGATCGCGAATTTCCTCAAGCGCCTCTTCAGCCGCCGCGCGGCCGACTTCCGGCTGGGCGCCCGCGCCAAGACCTTCGGTGACCTGCAGGCCCATCTGGATGATGCGTTCGGCCTTGGAGGTGGTGAGAGCCTGGGCGTCCGTGTTGGCGACGATGAAATCGACGCCAGTCAGGCCGGACACGATCATGTTGTTGACCGCATTGCAGCCGGCGCCGCCGACACCGCAGACCATGATCCTGGGCTTCAGTTCCCGCAGTTCGGGTGCTTGGAAAGTGATGGTCATCGTCAGGCCTCTCGACGTTTGCGCAGGAATGGTTCGGGTTCAGGTTCGGGAACGCAAGGCGAAGCGCCCTGCATCAGTTAGGGACTACTCAAAAGCTTTCCTTCAGCCATCGACCGACACGGGTGATGTAACCATCCGTGCCTGTCGCCGCGTAGCCTGTCTGCCGCCGCGGCTCGAAATGCTCGACGCCCGCGACTTGCGGATAGACGAGCAGACCGATGGACGCTGCGAAAGCAGGATTCTTGGCCGATTCTGGCAGGCCCTGGACACCGAGCGGACGCCCGATCCGGACCTGCGAGGAAATGATGCTGCGGGCCGCCTCGGGCATGCCCGTCAATTGGCTCGCGCCGCCCGTGAGGATCAGCTTGCGGCCCGCCTGGGGACCAAAGCCGGCGCCCTTCAACCGGTCGCGCACGAGCTCGAGGATCTCATCCACGCGCGGCTTGATGATGCGCACGAGCTGCGATTTGGGAATGTGGTGGGGATGCTCGCCATCCTCGCCCACGGTGGTGACCGAGATGGTCTCGCGATCATCGGAGGCGGAGGGAATGCAGGTGCCGTAAAGGGTCTTCAGCCGCTCGGCGTCGCTCAGGCGAATGGTGAGGCCGCGGGCGATGTCCATGGTGATGTGATTGCCGCCGACCGCAAATCCATCCACATGGATCAGACGCCCATGGGCGAAGACGCCGATGGTGGTCGTGCCGCCGCCAAAATCAACCAGCGCCGCGCCCAGTTCGGCCTCGTCGTCCACAAGCGAGGAAAGACCCGCCGCATAGGGCGTCGCCACCACGGCTTCCACATTCAGATGGCAGCGCTCGACGGCGAGCATGAGATTGCGCACGGCGGCGCCGTCGCAGGAGACCACATGCATGGCCACGCTGAGCTGATCGCCCATCATGCCCTTGGGATCGCGGATACCGGTGGTGGCGTCCACCGCAAAGCCATTGGGCAGGGAGTGCAGAACCGCCCGCCCCTGCTGGGCGCCGCGGGAGGCTGCGGCCTCAAGCACGCGTTTGGTGTCCTGCTCGGAGACAGGCCGCCCCCCAAGGCGCACGTCGCCGTTGAAGAGATGCGAGCCTAGCCGACCGCCCGTCACATTGACGATGACGCTCTCCACCTGCACCCGCGCCATGCGCTCGGCGGCGTCGACGGCGAGACGGATCGCGTGTTCGGCTTCTTCCATATCAACGACGGCGCCGCCCTTGATGCCGCGCGAGCGCTGATGGCCAATGCCGAGGATGCGGCAGCGATGGGTGCGGCCGCGCAGCATGTCCGAGGGATCGGCGGGCATGAGGCGCGCGATGAGGCAAGCGACCTTGGAGGTCCCGACATCGAGAACCGAGAGGATCGTGGTCTTGCGAGCCGAGAGCGGCTTCATGCGCGGGGTCACATAGCCCGTCATGTCGGCGCTCCCCTTCTCTTGTTGCGCGGCATGGCTTCCGTCCGGGCGGCTGCGGCCTCTTCGGTCAGACGCGCATAGATGCGGCCGGGAACGCGCAGGTCGATGGAGACGAGATCCTTGTCCAGAAGGCGCGAGTCGCGCGCCAGGCGCGCGAACTGGACGATGGCCGCTTCCGGATCACTTTCGGGCAGCTTGACGTCGAGGCCGTTGGTCATCTTGAGCGTCCAGCGGCGCTCGCCGACCAGGATCCCCGCGCGAATGCGCGAACGCAGGTCCCCGGCGTTGTCGATGATCTTCAGGAACTCGGCGACGCGCTCGTTGGCCCCCTTGCCCACGACGAAGGGCAATTCCGTAAAGCGCTGGTCGGTCAGTTCCTGGATCGGGGTTCCATCTGTCGCCACCACAAGGAGCTTGCCGTCCTTCTGCCAGATGGCGAAGGGATCGCGCTCGACGAGCTCGATCAGCAGGCGATCGGGATAGAGCTTGCGGACGCTGACCTCCTTGATGAGCGGAATCTGGCGCAGACGGTCGCGCACCTCGGCCACATCAAGGAAAAGCAGGGAATTTCGGTCCGTGATCCCGGCGGCGGCGAGCACCTCGGTCTCCGTGAGCCCGCGCGACCCCATGATCGTGACCAGATCGATGTCGAAGCCGAGGACTTTGGCGACCATGTCGCTGGGCGACCCGTGGTCGGCGACAAAGGCGTCATACTGGCCGCCACGCACCGCGCCATAAAGGGAGACGCCACCCAAAAAGAGGGTTGCCAGGACAAACCCCGTCGCGCGCGCGCGTAAGAACGCGCCCAGCAAGGTCGTGCGGACGAAGCCCGGACGGCGGCGCACGGCGGCCATGCGGCGCGGCGCGAAAACCGAATAGGACGAGAGTTCAGCGCCCCTGGGATTGGAACGACCGTCATCCTGCAGCCCGGCGAAAGCCGGACGCGCGAAAGGCTGACCCGACTGGGCCCCCTTCAACGATCGCAGGAGGCGTCTTCCACCATCCATCGCACCAACCCACCAAATGTTAGACCGGCGTAAGCCGCCATTTCCGGCACAAGGGAGGTCTCGGTCATGCCGGGCTGAGTATTGACTTCCAGCACCACCAAAGCCCCGGTCCCGTCGGGTCGATCGTCATACCGGAAGTCGGTGCGACTCACGCCCCGACAACCGAGCGCCTTATGCGCCCTAAGCGCCAACTCTTGTACCAGATGGTAAATATTTCCTTTAAGATCTGCCGGAAGGATGTGAATTGACCCACCTTTTGAATATTTTGCCGAATAATCGTACCAGCCCCCGTCCGCAGCCCGGATGTCGATGACGTCCAGCGCCCGGTCGCCGATCACCGCGCAGGTCAATTCGCGCCCGGCGATGAAGGGTTCGGCGAGGAGATGGTCCCCATAGGGCCAGTCCTCGGCGATGAGCGCCGCTGGCGGGGTCTCATCCCCCTCCCCCACGATGAAGACGCCGAAGGAGGAGCCCTCGGCGATGGGTTTGAGCACATAGGGTCTGGGCAGGACATGGGCGCGGGCGGCGTCGAACCGGTTGACCACCTTGCCGCCGGGCACCGGAATATCCGCCGCCGCCATGACGACCTTCGCCATCTTCTTGTTCATGGCCAGCGCCGAGGCCAGAACGCCCGAGTGGGTGTAGGGGATGCGCAAAACCTCCAGGATCCCCTGGATTGTGCCATCCTCGCCCGCAGGCCCATGCAGGGCGTTCAGGGCCACATCCGGGCGCAGATCCGAGAGCGTGCGCCCGACGTCGCGGGTGACGTCCACGCGGGTGACGCGGAACCCCTCCCCTTCGAGGGCCTTGGCGCAGGCCTCGCCCGAGCGCAGGGACACCTCACGCTCGGAGGACCAGCCCCCCATGAGAACGGCGACATGTTTTGTCATGATTGAACCCCGTAACGGCCCCTGAAGGCCCAATTCATCCTGCGACGCCGATGCGCCGGATCTCCCAGCGCAACTCCACGCCGCTGTGGGCGAGCACCCGGCGACGAACTTCCTCGCCCAGCCCCTCGATGTCGGCGGCGCTGGCCTGGCCGCGATTGATGAGGAAGTTGCAGTGCATCTCGCTCACCTGCGCATCGCCCATCACCAGCCCCCGGCACCCGGCGGCGTCGATGACCTTCCAGGCGCTCTGGGGCTTGGGATTGGCGAAAGTGGAGCCGCCGGTCTTCTCGCGAATGGGCTGAGAGGCCTCCCGCGCGGCGGTGATTCGGTCCATCTCGGCCATGATCGCGGCGGGCTCGCCAGGCCTGCCCTGAAACAGGGCGCTGGTGAAGATGATGTCTTCGGGCGCCTCGCTGTGGCGATAGGAGAAGCCCATGTCGCCATGGGTGAAGCTGCGGATCGCGCCAGAGCGGTCAACGCCCCGCGCCTCGATCAGCACATCGGTGGTCTCGCCCGCATGGGCGCCCGCATTCATGCGCAGGGCGCCGCCGATGGAGCCGGGGATGCCGCGCAGGAAGGCGAGGCCATCGATACCCGCCTCCGCCGCCGCCCGCGCCGCCTTCATGTCGGGCACGGCGGTTCCCGCGCGAATGCGATTGTCGGGCAGGATCTCGATCTCGCCAAAGGCCTTGCCGCCCAGACGAATGACAACGCCGGGCACGCCGCCATCGCGCACGATCAGGTTGGAGCCAAGCCCGATCACCGTGACGGGGATCTCGTGCGGCAGGTGGGCGAGGAAATAGGCGAGGTCCCCTTCGTCCGCTGGCGAGAAAAGCGCCTGCGCAGGCCCGCCCACGCGAAACCAGGTATAGGGCGCCAGCGGCTGGTTGGACGACAGCCGTCCGCGCAGATCCGGCATGTCAGCCGCCAGCGCAGCGGCGATGTCGGGAAAGCTCACGCCGCCCCTCCCGCCGCCAGCTGCTCCGGCAGGGCATAGGCCCATTGCGTGATGTTGCCCGCCCCAAGGCAGACCACATAGTCGCCGGGCTGGGCGAGATCGCGCACGATGGTCGCCAGGCCCTCGGGCGAGTCGAGGGAGATCACCTGCCGATGACCATGGGCCTTGATGGCGGAGACGAGATGCGCCCGGTCCACGCCCTCGATGGGCTTTTCACCGGCGGCGTAGACATCAGCCACAATCACCGCGTCCGCATCATTGAAGCAGGTGGCGAACTGGTCGAAGAGGGCCTGAAGGCGCGAGAAGCGATGGGGCTGCACCACCGCAACCACCTGCCCGCGCGTGGAGGCGCGCGCGGCGCGCAGCACAGCGGCGATCTCCACGGGATGATGGCCATAATCGTCGAAGATCATGGCGCCATTCCAGTCGCCCGTGCGGGTGAAGCGACGCTTGACGCCGCCAAAGCCCGCAAGCCCCGCGCGGATCGCCTCCACCGGCATGCCCAGCTCATAGGCCACCGCGATGGCCGCCGTGGCGTTGAGGGCGTTGTGATGGCCCGGCATGGGCAGCACCACATTTTCCAGATAGGTGGCGCGGGACGTCTTGCGGTCGCGCACCAGCACATTGAAGCGGCAGACGCCCCCCGCCAGCTCCACATCGAGCAAGCGCACATCCGCCTGGGGATTTTCGCCATAGGTGATGACGCGCCGATCCTCGATGCGGCCCACCAGCTCCTGCACCGTGGGATGATCGAGGCACATGACGGCGAAGCCATAGAAGGGCAGGTTCTCCACGAGCGTACGGAAGGCTTCCTTCACCGCATCGAAGGTCTTGAAATGGTCGAGATGCTCGGGGTCGATATTGGTGACGATGGCGATGTCGGCGGGCAGTTTCAGGAAAGTGCCGTCGCTCTCGTCAGCCTCCACCACCATCCATTCGCCCTCGCCAAGGCGCGCATTGGTGCCATAGGCGTTGATGATGCCGCCGTTGATGACGGTGGGATCAAAGCCGCCCTTGTCGAGCAGCGTCGCGACCATGGAGGTGGTCGTGGTCTTGCCGTGGGTGCCTGCAATGGCGATGCACTGCTTGAGGCGCATGAGTTCGGCGAGCATTTCGGCCCGGCGCACCACCGGCAGGCGGCGCTCGCGCGCGCCCATCAGTTCCGCATTGTCGCGGCGAATGGCGGTGGAGACCACCACGACAGCCGCCTTGCCAAGGTTGGCCGCATCGTGCCCGATGAAGACCGTGGCGCCCTTGTCGCGCAGGCGCTTCACATTGGCGCTGTCGCTGGCGTCGGAGCCCTGCACCTCATATCCGAGATTGAGCAAGACCTCGGCGATGCCGGACATGCCGATGCCGCCGATGCCAACGAAATGAATGGGGCCAAGCTCACGCGGGAGTTTCATGCCGCTGTCTCCGGTTTGCGGGCGCGTTGGATGATGTCGATCACCAGATCAGCCAGACGCTCGGCGGCGTCCGGGGCGCCTGCGTTTCTGGCGGCCTGCGCGCGTTGCGTCAAACCCGAATGATCCGCCATGGCCTGCGCCAGTTGCGACGCCAACCATTCGGGCGTGAAGTCTTTCTGCACGATCACCATCGCCGCACCCGTGGCCGCCAGATGCTGCGCATTCGCCGCCTGATCCTGATCGAGCGCGAAGGGGAAGGGCACGAGAATGCTGGGGCGTCCGATGACAGCCAGTTCCGAAACGGTGGAAGCGCCCGAGCGTGCAATGACCAGATGGGCCTGCGCGATGCGGTTGGGCAAATCGGAGAAAAAGGGCGCGACCTCCGCCTCGACGTCGAGCGCCCCATAGGCGGCGCGTACACGCGCCTCATCCTCGCCGCGCGCCTGCTGAACAATGATAAGCTGCGCGCGCTGCGCAGGATCAAGCAGGGCTATGGCTGCGGGCACGATGTCGGACATGACTTTCGCGCCCTGTGAGCCGCCCGTCACAGCCAAACGAAAGCGCCCATCGGCGAAATCGGGATAGGGAATGTTCGCGGCTTCGAGCACCATGGGGCGAACGGGGTTGCCGGTGCAGGTGACGCGCAAGCGCAAGGCCTCGGGCACGCCGCCGAGCGAGGGGAACCCGCAGCCAATAGCATCGACGCTTGAGGCCAGAAACCGATTGGCCTTGCCCAGCACCGCATTCTGATCATGCAGCACGGAGGGCGTGCGAAGGATCGCGGCGGCCAGAAGCGGCGGCACCGTGGGATAACCGCCAAAACCCACAACGCACAAGGGCCGCACCCGCCGCAGCAGGCCCAACGATTCAATCACGCCGCGCATCAGGGTCAGCGCGGCGAGGCCCTTGGCGATGAGGGAGCCGCCGCGCGGCGTCGCTGATGCAATGGTGTGAATGGCGCGCGCGGGAAAGGCGCCGCCATAACGGATCGCCCGGTCATCGGTCACAAGCTCCACAGGCAAGCCACGCCGCGCCAGCGCGACCGCCAGCGATTCCGCAGGAAAGAGATGACCGCCCGTGCCGCCAGCGGCCAGAAGAACCGGACGCTCACTCATTCCATGACCCGCCCGATGATCTGCGATTTGGGCCTGCGCCGCGTCACCGCAATCAGAAAGCCCATGGCGAGCGCCAGCGAGATGAGGGACGAACCGCCATAGGAGATGAAGGGCAGCGTCATGCCCTTGGCGGGCATGAGATGCACATTCACCGCCATGTTGATGGCGCTCTGCAAGCCAAAGAGCATGACAAGCCCGGCCGAGGCGAAACGGCAGAAGGGATCCTCGTTCTTGGAGGCCAGCCACAGCACGCGCAGCACGATGAAGGCGAAGAGGCATACGATGCCGATGCAGAAGAGCACGCCGAACTCCTCGCCGGTGACGGCGAAAATGAAATCGGTGTGACTGTCCGGCAGGATGCGCTTGAGCGTGCCCTCGCCCGGCCCCTTGCCGAGCCATCCGCCGGAGATGAAGCTCTCCATGGCCGTGTCGACCTGAAAGGTGTCGCCGACGCCAACCCCTGCGGTGGGATCGATGAACTTCTCGATGCGCATACGCACATGGGGCACGAATTTATAGGCGAGCAGGACGCCTGCGGCGCCGACGCCGCCAATGCCCGCCACCCAGAACCAGTGCAGGCCCGCCATGAAGAACAGGGCGGCCCAGACCAGCGAGATCAACATGGTCTGGCCGAAGTCAGGTTGCAAAATGAGCGGTACGATGGTGGCGGGCAACAGCAACAGCGCCATGAAATTGGCGGGCACATCGCGCCGCCGGGCGCCCTCGGAAAAGGCCCAGGCCGCCAGGATCACAAAAGCAGGTTTGACAAATTCGGAGGGTTGAATGCCGAAGATCCAGCGCCTGGCGCCCTTCACCTCAACGCCGAACAGGATCGCCGCGATCACCAAGGCCATACCGACGCAAAAAATGAGAAGCGCCGCGCGACGCACGAGGCGCGGCGTCAGGAAAGAGGTGGCGATGATGAGCACCGCCGCCGGGATGAGATAGATCACCTGCCGGTTGACGAAGTGGAAGGTCGGAAGTCCCAGCCGTTCCGCCACCGGGGGCGATCCGGCGAGGGTGAGCACAAGGCCGAGCACCATCAAGCCCGTGAGGGAGGCGAGCAGCCAGCGATCGACGGTCCACCACCAATCGGCGAAAGGCGAACGTTCAGCGCGCGAGACCATGGCTTCTCCTCAGGGCTGCTGCATGCGCGCGGCAAGCGCGATGGCGAGTTCACGAAAGGCGTTTCCACGCATTTCAAAATTGGGGAATTGATCGTAACTGGCGCAGGCCGGCGAAAGCAGCACCACAGGCTCGCGAGCGTCGCTGGCCAGGGCGTCCTGCGCCGCGCGCGCGATGGCCACATCCAGCGTTCCGCATTGCTCATGGGCGACCGCGCCGCCCAAAGTGCGCGCAAAATCGTCAGCTGCGGCGCCGATGAGATAGGCCTTGCGCACCCTGGGGAAGAGCGGACGCAGGGGCTCGATGCCGCCATCCTTGGCTTTGCCGCCGATGATCCAGAAGATGTCGTCGAAGGACAAAAGCGCCTTCTCCGCAGCGTCCGCATTGGTCGCCTTGGAGTCGTTGATGAAGAGCGCCGGCCCGATGCGCACGACCTCTTCCATGCGATGGGGCAGACCTGGAAAGCTGTCAAAGCCCGCGCAGATGGCGCCATGGTTCACGCCCAGCCATTCGCAGGCGCTAAAGGCCGCCGCCGCATTCTGTCCATTATGCGCGCCGCGCAAGGCCCGCGCTTGAGCCAGCGAGGCCAGGGGCTCGATCAGTCTGCGGCCCCCGCCAAGCGAAATCGCGCGGTGCAGCCGGTTGGCCGCATAGTGCGTGCACCCCAACAGATCCGACGGACCATGCGAGATCGGCGTCACCATCTTCCCCGTCGCCAGCAAGCGGCGGAACATGGCGCGGCAATGATCGTCGTCCACGCCCAGAA
>CAMDOY010000108.1 GCA_945903655.1 Rhizobium sp. Q54
TGAGGGGCCAGATGGATTCCCAGCCATTGATGTCGCGCGTCACCGGCAGGGCCTCGCAAATGGCCGCCTCGACCTCGGCGACCTCCGTCGCATTGGCCCGGCCCACGATCTCGACGCCAGCCGCCCGCAGGCGCGCCAGCGTGCCCTCGAAGGCCGCCTTCAGGGGCGCGGAGACCGCTCCCCAGCCCGGGGTTTCCAGAAACACGAGTCTGCGGGGCGCCTTCGCCTCCGGCAGGGTCGCGGGGCCGACGATGCCGGGATAGCCGGGGTCGCCGCCCGTGCGGGTGACGATCTCGATGGCGGTCTGCCAGACATCGGCAAGGCTCGCGGCCAGCACGCCCTGACAGCTCTGGCTCATGAAATCGTGGCTGCCGCCCCGGTTGATCCCGCCCAGCGAGGGCTTGTAGCCATAGACGCCGCAGAAGCTGGAGGGGCGCACGATGGAGCCTACGACCTGCGTGCCCAGGCCCGCGCTGATGAAGCCCGCCGCGACGCCCGCCGCCGAACCGCTGGAGGATCCGCCGGGGGTGCGGGTGAGGTCATGGGGGTTGCGGGTGGGGCCGGGCACGGAGGCGGCGAATTCCGTGGTGACGGTCTTGCCCAGGATCAGGGCGCCCGCCTCGCGCAGGGCCTTCACGCTGGCCGAATCCCAGCCCGAACGCCAGCCCGTGAAGAGCGGCGAGCCCTTGCCGGTGGCCATGTCGGTGGTCTCGATGACATCCTTGATCCCGATGGGCATGCCATCGATGGAGGAAAGCTGCCTGTTTTCGCGCCAGCGCTGGGTGGCCGCATCAGCCGCGCTGCGGGCGGTGGGGATGGCCGTCTCGACGAAGGCCAGCACGTCCTTCTCACGGGCTTCGACCTGTTCAAGGCAAAGCTCCAGAAAGGCGCGGGGCGTGTCCTGTCCCGCAGCGAAAGCGGGGGTGGCGGCGATGAAGCTGCGGCGGTGGGGCTTGGAGGGCATGGCGAAAGTCCCGCTTATGGTCTTGGGAAGGGTCCCATCCTGCTTGCATCAAGCATGCCGCAGGTGGATTGTCGCGCCATCTTCGCGCCTCGGGGGCGCGCTGTCGAGCGGCGCGCGTTCTTTGCGCTTGCATCGAGGCCCGTTGCGGACCATCTGTGCGATGGCGCAGCCGCACGCAAGGAGCTTGAAGCATGTCCCAATCCCGCAACTCCATCGTCGAGGAATTCGCGCGTCTCGCCAGCGATGCGGCCGGCATGGCCACCGGCGTGCGCCGCGAGGCCGAGACCCTGCTCAAGACCCAGCTGGAGCGCCTGCTCTCCACCATGGACATGGTGAGCCGCGAGGAGCACGAGGCCGTCAAGGAGATGGCCGCCGCCGCCCGCGACGACAACGAGCGCCTGGAGGCCCGCATCGCCGCGCTGGAAGCCAGGCTCGAGGCCAAGGGCTGAGGCGGCGGGCTTGCCCGCCCCATTTGGGCTGGCGTAGATAGCTGAACGCTCGACCAGCCTCGTCAAACCGCGCGCATGGCCCATGCGCCTCCGGAGAGATCCATGTCCGCAGAAACGTCCCCCGTCCACGCCCGCATGATCATCGTCGGCTCCGGCCCCGCTGGCTATACAGCCGCCATCTACGCCGCCCGCGCCATGCTGGAACCCGTGATGATCGCCGGTTTCGAGCCCGGCGGGCAGCTCATGATCACCACGGATGTGGAGAATTACCCGGGCTTCGCGGACCCTATCCAGGGCCCTTGGCTGATGGAGCAGATGAAGGCCCAGGCCGAGCATGTGGGCACCCGCATGATCTCCGACCACATCATTAACGTCGACCTCGCCAAACACCCCTTCCGCCTGCAGGGCGACAGCGGCGCGGCCTATACCTGCGACACCCTGGTGATCGCCACGGGCGCAAAGGCCAAGTGGCTGGGCATGCCCACGGAAGAGAAGTTCAAGGGCTATGGCGTCTCCGCCTGCGCCACCTGCGACGGCTTCTTCTATCGCGGTAAGGAGGTCATCGTGGTGGGCGGCGGCAATTCGGCCGTTGAAGAGGCGCTCTATCTCGCCAACCTCGCCTCCAGGGTCACGGTTATCCACAGGCGCGATCATTTCCGCTCCGAGCGCATCCTGCAGGAGCGCCTGTTCCGCCACCCCAAGATCGAGGTGATCTGGGATACGGTCATCGACGAGATCTGCGGCGACGAGCAGCCGCCGGGCGTCACCCATGTGAAGCTGCGCAATGTGAAGACCGGCGAGACCGCCGAGCGCCCGGTCCATGGCGTCTTCGTCGCCATCGGCCACCAGCCCGCGTCCGAACTCTTTGTGGGCCAGCTCGACATCAAGCCCAATGGCTATATCCGCACCGCCGCCGATTCCACGGCGACCAATGTGCCCGGCGTCTTCGCGGCGGGCGATGTGACCGACGACATCTACCGCCAGGCGGTGACCGCCGCCGGCATGGGCTGCATGGCCGCGCTCGAAGCCGAGCGCTGGCTGGCGGCCGAGGAGAATGCGCGCGCGGCGGCGGAGTGATCCGCGCCGCCAGAGAGGCCTGAGATGGACTGGGACAAGCTGCGCATCTTCAACGCGGCGGCGGAGGCGGGCTCCTTCACCCATGCGGGCGAGGTGCTGGGCCTCAGCCAATCGGCGGTCAGCCGCCAGGTGAGCGCGCTCGAACTCGATCTGCAGACGCCCCTGTTCCACCGTCATGCGCGCGGCCTGATTCTCACCGAACAGGGCGAGCAATTGTTCCGCACCGTGCAGGAAGTCGTGCAGAAGCTCGAGGTGACGCGCATGCGCCTCACCGACAGCCGCGAGCGGCCCCATGGGGAGCTGCGCGTCACCACCACCGTGGGCATCGGCACCAACTGGCTGGCGCCGCGTCTGGGCGAATTTCTGGAGCTCTATCCCGACATCACCGTGAAGGTGATCCTGTCCGACGACGACCTTGATCTTGGCATGCGCGAGGCGGATATGGCGATCCGCGTGCGCGAACCCCAGCAGCCCGACCTGATCCGGCGGCGCCTCTTCACCATGCATTTCCACGCCTATGCCTCGCCCGCCTATATCAAGCGCCACGGCCAGCCCCGCTCGCTGGACGACCTCGACAAGCACAGGATCCTGATCTACGGCGCCTCGTCGGGAAATTATCTGAACAATATCAATTCATTGCAGTACACGGGGCGCGACTCCCGCGCGCCCCGCGCCACAGCGCTCACCATCAACAACCTGACGGCGGTCTGCAATGCGGTGGGTGCTGGCGTGGGCATCGCCGTGCTGCCCGACTATCTCGTGCAGACCCAATCGGAGCTTCTGCCCATCCTGCCGGAAGCCGATATGCCCGAGCTCGAATGTTTCCTCGTCTACCCCGAGGAATTGAAGAATGTCGCGCGCGTGCGCGTTTTCCGGGATTTCCTCGTCTCCAACGCCCAGCGCTGGGATTTCTGAGGCTTCCCCGCCCCTTTGGCGCAGGCGCGCGCCGTGGTAAGCGATGACCGCGCCAACCCCAAGGAAAGACACCATGAATTTGCCCAAGCTCGCCGCCTTCGCCCTCGCCGCCGCGCTCAGTTGGAGCGGATCAGCCGCCGCGCAGACCAAGGTCAGCGTCGGCGTGACCGGATCGGCCACCGATGTGGGGCTCTGGGTCGCGGACAAGAAGGGCTTCTTCCGCGAGGAAGGCATCACCGTCACCTTCAACACCTTCGACTCCGCCGCCCGCATGATCTCGCGGCTGGGCACGAATGAGCTTGATGTGGGCGCGGGCGGCCATTCGGCGGGGCTCTTCAATGCGGTGGGGCGCGGCATCGACATCCGCATCGTCGCCGACAAGAGCCAGAATGTGACGGGACGCGGCAGCCAGAAGCTGCTGGTGCGCCAGGCCCATATCGATTCCGGCCGCTACAAGGGCTTCGCCGACCTCAAGGGCATGAAGATCGCGGGCTCGGCGCCGGGCAGCGCGGCTTCGACCGTGATTCTGAAATTTCTGGAAAAGGGCGGCGTGAAGCCTGACGAAGTCGATAACGTCTATATGTCCTTCCCGCAGATGGGGATCGCCCTGCAGAATGGCGCGGTGGATGCGGCCCTGCCTGCGGAGCCTGCGGTGAGTTCGGCCCTGCGCCTTGGCGGCATCGTCGCGGTCGCCAACGACTATGACGTGTACCCCGTGCATCAGATCTCCGAGATTCTCTACGCGGGCAAATTCGCCAAGGACAAACCGGAGGTGGCCCGCAAGTTCATGCGCGCCTTTCTGCGCGGCGTGCGCGCGCACAATGATGCGCTGGGCCCGGACGGCGCCTTCCTCGGTGAGAAGGGCGACGAGATCGTCTCGATCCTCACGGAATATGGTTCCTTCAAGGATCCGAAGGTCTGGCGCTCCTTCGTGTTCAGCTCCTGCGGTCCCGATGGAACCCTGCATGTGCCCAGCATGAAGGAAGACCTCGCCATCTGGCGCCAGCAAGGCCTCATCGAAGTGGCCATCGAAGTCGAGAAGGCGCTCGATACGAGCTTTGTGGAATGGGCCGTGAAGGATCTGGGACCCTACGTGAAGAAATAGGGCCGCCCCACCGGGGGCGACGTGACGTCGCCGCTCCGGGGGTAGTGCGGGAAGCTCAGAGATAGAGCTTCTCGCCCTCCATGCCCTTGTAGAGGTCGGCGACGTATTCGCCGTAGCCGTTGAAGAGCACCGTCGGCTTGCGGTCGCCCGTGCCGATCACCTCTTCGCTGGCCTGGCTCCAGCGGGGATGGGCGACCTGCGGATTCACATTGGCCCAGAAGCCATATTCGCCGGGACCGGCTTCTTCCCAGAAGGTCTTGGGACGCTTCTCCACGAAGCTGATCTTCGTGATCGACTTGATCCCCTTGAAACCATATTTCCAGGGCGTGTGCAGGCGGATCGGCGCGCCGAAAACATTGGCGAGCGGCTTGCCATAGGCGCCCGTCACCATGAGGGCGAGATCATTGGTGGCTTCCGCCATGCTGAGGCCTTCCACATAGGGCCAGGGGAAGAAGCTGCGCTGGCCCGAGGCCATCTTGGGGTCCATGAAGGTCTCGAAGCGCAGATATTTCGCGCCTGACAGGGGCCGCGCATAGTCCACCAGCTTCTTCAGCGGAAAGCCCGTCCAGGGCAGGGTCATGGACCAGGCCTCCACGCAGCGCAGGCGATAGACACGCTCCTCCAGCGGCATGAGCTTGATGAGGTCATCTGCGCCGATCTCGAAGGGCTTTTCCACGAGGCCGTCGATCTTGATCGTCCAGGGCCGCGCCTTCAGGGCCTCGGCGGCCAGATAGACCTTCTTCGACATGCCGAATTCGTAGAAATTATTATAGCGGGAGCCCACGTCCTCGGGCGTGAAGGCACCCTTGAAGACCTCGCTGGCTTTGGCGGGATAGAGCCCGGCGTTGGGGTCTCCCGCCGCCATGGCGATGCTCGACAGGCCCGGCGCGATGGTCCCCGCGCCAAGGGCCGCGCCCCCCTTCAAAAGCGAGCGGCGGTTCAAAAACAAATGCTCCGGGGTGGCCTCCCGCTCCGGAACCTCCCAACCCTTGCGATGAATGACGTGCATCAGACCCTCCTTCAGCTCCGCCAGAAGGTGGCCCTTGCGGAGGCGGCTGACAAGCCGCCTCGCGATTTATGTTGCATCACAGATGCGGCAAAAGGCCCGCTCACTGGGGCCCGGGCGCGGCGCCGCCGCCTGCAGGGGCTTCCGTGGGCGGGCGCAGATCCCTGCTGCGCTCGCCAGCTGGGGGTGCGCGGCGCTCCCCGCCGGGAGCGGCTCCGCGCTCCCCACCGGGCGCCGAACGGGGCTCGGCGCCAGGCGAGGGCGCGCGACGTTCCGTCCCCGGGGACGCGCCACGTTCACCGGCAGGCGCCTGCCTGCGTTCGCCGCCGGGGGCCGCGCCCCGCTCGGGGCTGCGCTCGGGGGCGCGCTCCATCTCCCGCCGGGGGGCGCGCTCCCCGCCCCGGTCCCTGCCGCGGTCCATCTCCCGTCCCCGGGGCCTTTCATGATGCATACCGCCGCGCGGCGCATCCCAGCCCCGCCAGCCCGTGGGGCCGCCCCAGCCCATGCCGCGACGATGACGCCAGCCGCAGCGATACCAGCCCGGGCCATTCCAGCCATCGAAAGAAAAGCAATAGTTGCGCCCGGTCCAGCGATACTGGACCTCCTCCAGACCATTGGGCGGCGTTGCGGGGATGGCCCCGGCGGGCGTCACCCCGGCCATGGCGGGCTGGATGGCGACATGCGCGCCCGCGAGGGCTGAGGCGGCGCAGAGGGCGAGGGCGAGCTTGCGCATGGGGGCTCCTGAATCGAAGGCCCCGGCCCTTCGCCGAAGCCGATGTTCTTGAACACCCGGACGCAAACCAAGGTTCCGTTGGGTCAGAATCCCGGCCCGCCATCCCTTGCGCCCGCGCGCCGGGGCGGGCACAAAGCGGGGCGGTTCGGCGCAGGAGCGGTCATGGGCAAGGCGATCATTGGAATCATCGGCGGATCAGGGGTCTACGACCTGCCGGGCCTCACCGTGACGCGCGAGGAACGCGTGGCGTCCCCCTGGGGCGAGGCCTCCGACGCCCTGCGCTTTGGCCGCATCGGGCAGACCGAAGCGGTCTTCCTGCCCCGCCACGGACACGGCCATCGCTTCTCGCCCTCAGGCATCAACTACCGCGCCAATATCGACGCGCTAAAGCGGGCGGGCGTCACCGATCTCATCTCCATCTCCGCCTGCGGCTCCTTCAAGGCGGAGCTGGCGCCGGGGACCTTCGTGCTGGTGGATCAATATGTGGATCGCACCTGGGGCCGCGCCTCCAGCTTCTTCGGGGACGGCTGCGTGGCCCATGTGTCGATGGCCCATCCGGTCGCGCCCAATCTGGTGGCGCGCATCCATGCAGCGGCGCAGGCGGAGGACATCGCCTGCGTGAAAGGCGGAACCTACGTCTGCATGGAGGGGCCGCAGTTCTCCTCCCAGGCCGAATCCTTCGGCTACAAGGCCCAGGGCTTCGATGTGATCGGCATGACCGCCATGCCCGAAGCCAAGCTCGCCCGCGAAGCCGAGATCTCCTACGCCACCATCTCCATGGTGACGGATTTCGACTGCTGGCACCCCGGCCACGATGCGGTGGACGTGGCCTCCGTCATCAAGATCGTCCACGAGAACGCCGAGAAAGCGGGCCGCCTCATCGCCCGCGTGTTGCGCGACTTTCCTGAGCATCACGAGCCCTGCCCCGTGGGCTCCGACCGCGCCCTCGACGGCGCCGTGATGACCCATCCCGACGCCCGCGATCCCATAGTGATGGGCAAGCTCGACGCCATCATGGGCCGCCTGCTGCGCCAGACCTGACCTCCCCCCCATCCGGACAGACCCATGACCTTCGAAAGCGATCTCAAGGCCTCCATCCGCACCATTCCGGACTATCCCAAGCCCGGCATCCTCTTTCGCGACATCACCACCCTGCTGGGCGACGCCCGCGCCTTTCGCCGGGCCATCGACGAGCTGGTGCAGCCCTGGGCGGGCACCAAGATCGACAAGGTCGCGGGCATGGAGGCGCGCGGCTTCATTTTAGGCGGCGCGGTGGCCCATCAGCTTTCGGCGGGCTTTGTGCCGATCCGCAAGAAGGGCAAGCTGCCCTTCACCAAGGTCTCCGTCGCCTATTCGCTGGAATATGGCATCGACGAAATGGAGATGCATGACGACGCCATCGCGCCGGGCGAGCGGGTGATCCTGGTGGATGACCTCATCGCCACCGGCGGCACGGCGGAGGGCGCGGTGAAACTGTTGAAGCAGATCGGCGCCGACGTGGTCGCCGCCTGTTTCGTGATCGACCTGCCGGAGTTGGGCGGCGCCCAGAAGATCCGGGATCTCGGCGTGCCCGTGCGCACGCTGGTGAGCTTCGAGGGGCATTGAAGCGGAGCGGGTTCACGGGGGGACGGCATAAAGGGCGCTTATTTTTCAATTTGTGACGCGGGCCGCCAGCCCCCTCAAACCAGCTCCACCCGCAGATTGCGCCCCACCGCATGGGCGGCGCGGGTGAGGGTGGCCAGCGTGACGGACTCGTTTTGCGGATCGAGCAGACGGTCAAGCTGCGCCCGGCTTGTCTTCATGCGCCGCGCCAGTTCGGCCTTGGTGATTTTCTGATCGACCATGAGCGCATCCAGTTGCCGCGCCAGCACGCGCTTGATGGCGCGGGCGCTGACCTCCTCGTAGATGCCTTCTTCCTTGAGGAAGTCGTCGAAGGGGGAGCCGATCTTGCCTTTGCCTTCTTCGGTCACGACGAAATGTCCTTTTTCCGCTTCAGCGCTATTTCGATGTCTCCGTAGGGAGCCCTCTGCGTCTTCTTGATGAAGGCATGCAATAGAACCATCTCGCTGGTCAGAACGCAGAAGATGACACGCGCGATGCGCCCCTGTGTCAGATCGCTCCGCACCTCCCACAGTCCGTTCCCCAAGGGACGGCAGAGCGGCATCCCGATAGGCCAGCCATATTCAACGTCCTTGATGTCCTCGCCGACGATCTTTCGATCCTCGGGATCAAGCTCCTTGAGCCAGTCGCGAACGGGCTCACGCCCTGATTGTAATGCATAGAATGCAGCCGGAAGCCGTTTCATAACCGGCCTTTTGTGTACCAAAATAGATACTTAAAATCAAGAGGCCATAATGCCTCTCGTTGACTACCCCCACCGCCCCGCCGCCGCATCATCCGCCTCGGTCGCGGCAACCCACTCCCCAGACGTTCCGTCCTTGCGGTGTTCCTTCTTCCAGAAGGGCGCGCGGGTCTTCAGGTAATCCATCAGGAAGGTCGCGGCCTCGAAAGCCGCCACCCGGTGGCTGGAGGCGGTGACCACCAGCACGATCTGCGCGCCCGGCGCGATCTTGCCGAAGCGGTGGATGGCGGTGACGCCCTGCAGGGGCCAGCGCTCGCAGGCCTGGGCGGCCACGCGGGCGATCTCCTCTTCGGCCATGCCGGGATAATGCTCCAGCTCCAGCGCCGCCAGACGCCCGCCCTCGTCCCGGCACAGGCCCGTGAAGGTCACGACCGCGCCGATGTCCGTGCGTCCCTGGGTCAGCAGGGCCGCCTCGGCGGCGGCGTCAAAGTCTTCGGCTTGCACGCGCACCGTGGGGGTCACGTCAGCCCCCCGTCATGGGCGGGAAGAAGGCGGCCTCGCGGGCCTCGCCCAGCGGCGCGTCATGCTTCACATGGGCACGGTCCAGCGCCACGCGAATCACCTTTGGATTTTCGAAGGCGTAGGCATATTCCTCGCCCTGCGCCGACAGCCAGGCGATCAGCTCGCCCGCCGTGCGGACTTCTGCCGGGGGCGCAATTTCTTCCTCGGTCTTGCCGATGCGCTCGCGCATCCAGGCGAAATAGACGGCTTTCATGGTCAGTCCTCGACGTATTTCATGCCGGCCTTCATATAGTCCCAGCCGGTGTAGAGCGTGAGGAAGGCGGCGACCCAGAGCAGGGTTGTGCCGATCATCTGATTGCCGGGCAGCACCTCTTCCCCGGCGGGGCCCACGATCAGGAAGCCGAGGGACAGCAGCTGCACCGTGGTCTTCCATTTGGCCACTGTTGAGACCGGCAGGCCGACCCGCAGCTCCGCCAGAAATTCGCGCATGCCCGAGACCAGGATCTCCCGGCACAGGATCACGATGGCGGCCCAGATGGAGAAGCCGGTGATGGCCTGTTCGGCCACCAGCATCATCAGGCAGGCGGAGACCAGCAGCTTGTCGGCGATCGGGTCCAGCATGCGGCCCAGCGCCGACTGCTGGGACAGGACCCGCGCCAGATAGCCGTCGAAGAAATCGGTGATGGCGGCCACCGCGTAGATGCCCAGCGCGGTCCAGCGCATCCAATATTCTTCAGGCCAGAACATGAGGCCCACGACGATAGGCACCGCCACCACCCGCGCATAGGTCAGGAGGTTCGGCAGGGCCCAACGCGCATTGGTTCTGGAGTTCGACACGACCATCGCTGCAAGGAATAGACTTGAGGGCTTCTCGTCAACCCGTGACGTTCAGGACTACTCG
>CAMDOY010000109.1 GCA_945903655.1 Rhizobium sp. Q54
CGCCTATCTGGAGAGTGACATGGCAGTTCCGAGACGAAAGACCTCCCCGATGAAGCGCGGCTTCCGCCGCTCCGCCGACGCCCTTGCCGCCCCGACCTATGCCGAAGACAAGGACTCGGGCGAGCTTCGCCGTCCGCACCATGTTGACCTGAAGACCGGCATGTACAACGGTCGCCAGGTGCTCAAGGTCAAGTCCAAGGACTGATCCTTCCGCTTCGCGCGGATTGAAGAGGCCGGGTTTCCCCCCGGCCTTTTTCACGTTCAGGCGAGCCCTCGAAAACGCCAGACGCTGGTCTTCTTCACCTCGGCGTCCTCGAGATCGCGGGTCACCTCAACCTGATATTCGGCGATGGGCTCCAGCCGCTCGCGCGCCAGATAGCTGCGGCCGGGATCGCCGATCAGCACCAGCGCCCCGCGCCGGGCGAGCCCCTCCAGCCAATCCGTGACCCGCGCCGCCATGTCCCGCTCGTAGGAGACATCGCCCGCCAGCACCACGTCCCAGCCCTCGTCAGATCCCACGATGTCAGCCATTCGCGTGGTGAGGCGTACCTGATTGGCCTGCGCGTTGATCGCCATGGCCGCGATGGCGAAGGCGTCGATGTCCACCGCGCTCACCACAGCCGCCCCTGCCTTCGCCGCCGCGATGCCCACAAGGCCCGAGCCTGCGGCGAAATCGAGCACGGAGCGCCCGCGCACCACCTGCGGATGGTCCAGCAGATAGCGCGCCAGCGCCTGCCCGCCCGCCCAGGCGAAGGCCCAGAAGGGCGGCGGCAGGCCGATCTCGCCCAGCTCCTCCTCGGTCTTGCTCCACAGTTCGGTGGCGACGTCGGCGATATGGAGGCTGATCTCGGGGGCGTGGGGCACGGGCAGCAGGCGGGTCTGCGCGCGGATGAAGGCTTCCCTGTCGGGGATGCTCATCGCTCGAGCCAGGGGGCCGCCCAGCCAAGGCCCGCCTGCGTTGATCCCCGCGGGTTATATTCGGCCCCCACGAAGCCCTCATAGCCGCGCGCGGTCAGGTCATCCAGAATGGCCGCGAAGGCCACCTCGCCCTCGTCGGGCTCATGGCGGCGCGGCACAGAGGCGATCTGCACATGGCCCACATGAGGCCAGTGACGCTCCAGCCTGCGCAGCAGATCCCCCTCCATGATCTGGATATGGTAGATGTCGAACAGCAGCTTGACATTTTCGCAGCCAAGCTCCCCCAGCAGCGCGACGACATCATCCGACCGCGACACGAAATAGCCGGGCCTGTCCACGGCGTTCAGCGGTTCGATGAGCAGGGTGACGCCCGTTCCCCGCGCCTTCTGGGAGGCCCAGGCGACATTCTCGAAAAAGGCGTCACGCGCCTCCCTCGTCTGGCCGAAGGTCAGGCCTGAGGTGACATGGATGGTCCGGGCGCCGACCGTCGCCGCATAGGCTAGGGCCTGTGCGAACTCATCCCGAAAGCGCCCCTGCGCCCCCGGCACCGCCGCCATGCCGAACTCGCCCCGGGATGAGTCGCCTTGGGGCGTGTTGATGCCGTTCATCACGAGACCATGGCGGGCGAGCTCGGCTTTGACCTCCCGCGCGTCGGTCGCATAGGGAAACTGGCACTCCACCGCCGCAAAGCCCGCCCTTGCGGCGGCGCCGATCCGCCCCAGAAAGGGCAGGTCGGGGAAGAGCATGGAGATATTGGCGGAGAGGGTGAAGGTTGGGCGCATGGGGGAAGTCTAGCGCGCCATGGGAGGGGGGAACAGGCCCCATTGATTCCGCATCCCTCGTCTTGACCCCCGCAAGCCCATGCCGGATAGTCCGCTCACTTCAAGCGCGAGGAACGCCATATGATCATCAACGACGAAAACGACGTCACGCCCGCCGTTCTGAAGGCCATGTCCGGCGCGCCTGACGCGCGGATCCGCGAAATCGGCGAAGCCTTCGTCAAGCATATGCACGCCTTCGTGCGTGAGGTGAAGCTGACCGAGAAGGAATGGGAATATGGCGTCGATTTCCTGAACCGCATCGGCAAGCAGACCACGGACACCCATAACGAGGGCGTGCTCTTCTCCGACACCATCGGCGTCTCCACCCTCGTCTGCCTCATGAACAATGGCGCGAACGGCTCGACCGAGACCGCCGCCGCCCTGCTTGGCCCCTTCTGGCGCATGCGCAGCCCCGAAACGCCCAATGGCGGCTCCCTGCTGCGCTCGCCCACCCCCGGCCCGGCGCTCTTTGCGGGTTGTCGCGTGGTCGATCCCACGGGCAAGCCCATGGCGGGTGTCGAGGTCGATGTGTGGCACTCCTCCACCACCGGCATGTATGAAAATCAGGATCCCGAGCAGGCCGAGCATAACCTGCGCGGCAAGTTCCATACGGATGCGGAGGGGCGTTTCTCCTTCCGCTCCATCCTGCCAGCGGGCTATCCCATCCCCGTGGACGGGCCGGTGGGCGATATGGTGCTGTTCCAGAAGCGCGAGCCCTGGCGCCCGGCCCATATCCATTTCCTGCTGCACAAGCCGGGATTCAAGACGCTGGTGACGCAGGTCTTCGTGCAGGGCGCGAAATATCTGGAGACGGACGTGGTCTTCGGCGTCACCACGGCGCTGGTGGGCGATTATCGCCGTCACGAGACCGGCACGCCCCCGGCGCCCGACGTGACCGATCCCTGGTACACGCTGGACTATACCTTCCACATGGAAGAGGGCGAGTCCGGCCTGCCCAAGCCCCCGATCAAGTAAGCCTCATCGCGCAACGAAAACGGCCCGCTCTTGTGAAAGGGGCGGGCCGTTTCTTTTTAAATCCGCGCGGCCGCTCAGGCCATGTATTGCCCGCCATTGGCGGACAGCGTCGAGCCCGTGATGAAGCCCGACTCGTCGGCCGCCAGAAAGGCGACGATGCGCGCGATCTCTTCGGGCTCGCCCAGACGCCCCACGGGGATCTGCGGGATGATGCGCTTCTCCAGCACGTCAGGCGCGATGGCGCGGACCATTTCCGTGCCGATATAGCCCGGGCAGATGGCGTTGACCGTGATGCCCTTGTTGGCGTTTTCCTGCGCCAGCGCCTTCACGAAGCCGATCTCGCCGGCCTTGGCGGCGGAATAATTCGCCTGGCCCGCCTGCCCCTTCTGTCCATTGATGGAGGAGATGCAGATGATGCGGCCGAAGTTGCGGTTGCGCATGCCCTCGATGACCGGGCGGCACATGTTGAACAGGGAATTGAGATTGGTGTTGATGACCGCGTTCCACTGGTCCGGGCTCATCTTGTGGAAGAAGCCGTCGCGGGTGATGCCTGCATTGTTCACGACCACGTCGATGGGGCCGAGATCCTTCTCGACATCAGCCAGACCCGCTGCGCAGGCGTCATAGCTGGAGACGTCCCACTTGTAGACGGGGATGCCGTTTTCTTCGCGGAATTTGGCGGCGGCCTCGTCATTGCCCGCGTAATTGGCGGCGACGGTGTAGCCAGCGGCTTTAAGCGCTTTGGAGATGGCGGCGCCAATGCCGCGTGAGCCTCCGGTGACGACTGCGACTCGTGTCATTCCTGCATCCTCCCTTATGATTGACAGCCGGGTTGTATCAGACCCGGCTGTCCCTCTCACTTAGGCTTTCGGTTGGCGACTTTGGGCTTAGAGGCCCCTCTTAGCGTTCCACGCACAAAGCAATGCCCATGCCGCCGCCGATGCACAGGGTCGCAAGACCCTTCTTCGCGTCCCGGCGCGCCATTTCATAGAGCAGGGTGGTGAAGACGCGGGCGCCCGAGGCGCCGATGGGATGGCCGAGCGCGATGGCGCCGCCATTCACATTCACGATCTCCGGGTTCCAGCCCATGTCCTTGTTCACGGCCAGCGCCTGCGCCGCGAAGGCCTCGTTGGCTTCCACCAGGTCGAGATCCCCGACCTTCCAGCCAGCCTTCTCCAGCGCCTTGCGCGAGGCGGGGATGGGGCCCGAGCCCATGATGGCGGGATCAACGCCAGCCGTGGCCCAGGAGGCGATGCGCGCCAGCGGGGTGAGGCCACGCTTGCTGGCCTCCGCCGCCGTCATCAGCACGAGGGCGGCGGCGCCGTCGTTGATGCCTGAGGCGTTGCCAGCCGTGATCGTGCCGTCCTTGGAGAAGGCGGGGCGCAGCTTGGCGAGGGACTCGAGGGTCGTGCCAGCCTTGATATATTCATCCTGATCGACGACCACGTCGCCCTTGCGGGTGGAGACGGTGACCGGGGCGATTTCGTCCTTGAAGCGGCCAGCCTTCTGGGCGGCCTCGGCCTTGTTCTGGGAGGCCACGGCGAAACGGTCCTGGTCCTCGCGGCTGAGTTGCCAGCGGGCTGCTATGTTTTCAGCCGTTGTGCCCATGTGATAGCCATGGAAGGCGTCGGTGAGGCCGTCCTTGATCATGGTGTCCATGAACTTCATGTCGCCCATCTTGGTCCCGTTGCGCAGATGCGCCACATGGGGGGAGAGGGACATGGATTCCTGACCGCCCGCCACGATGATGGAGGCGTCGCCATTGGCGATCTGCTGCATGCCGAGCGCCACAGCGCGCAGGCCAGAGCCGCAGAGCTGGTTGAGGCCCCAGGCGGTCTTTTCCTGGGGAACGCCCGCCTTCATGGCGGCCTGACGGGCCGGGTTCTGGCCCTGACCAGCGGCGAGGATCTGGCCGAGGATCACCTCGTCCACATCGCCGGGATCGACGCCCGCGCGCTCAAGCGCGGCCTTGATGGCCACGGCGCCCAGATCATGGGCGGGCACAGCGGCGAAAACGCCGCTGAAGGATCCCACCGCCGTGCGCGCGGCGCCTACAATCACGATATCGGATGCCATCTGGAAACTCCTGTTGCGACTGATCTGGAGCCGTTCAGGCCCGTGAAACTCTGCGGTTTGCCCTAGCGGCCTGCTGTTCGCCGCCTCACCATCCGGCTACTCGCCTGCTCCTGCCCGGTCAAGCGCCCAGCGACCGACCGAACCATCCAATTTAGTCTACATATCCCAAAGGAGGAGAAGCACATTGGGCGCCAAAGCCCATTATTTCGTCACAAATCTGTTTCCGCCGGAACAAAGGGCGGTTATCGTGTGGGCAGGGCATAGCGTCCAGCGGGGCAGGGCATCACGAATGGCCAGCGAAAAGAAACCGATCACGATCAAGAAATACGCGAACCGCCGTCTCTACAACACCGGCACAAGCACCTATGTGACCCTCGAAGATCTCGCCAAGATGGTGAAGGCTGGCGAGGATTTTCTGGTCTATGACGCCAAGAGCGGGGAGGACATCACCCGCGCCGTGCTCGGCCAGATCATATTCGAGCAGGAGGGCAAGGAGGGCCAGTCCCTCATGCCCATCACCTTCCTGCGGCAACTGATCCGCCTTTACGGCGACAGCATGCAGATGGTGGTGCCCAGCTTTCTGGAGTTCTCCATCGGTAAATTCGTCACCGATCAGGCGAAGATCCGGGAAGATTTCGTGGGCGCCATGGGCGGCAAGGATATTCCGGCCGGACAGATCTTCAGCGCCATGGAGGAGCAGGCCCGCAAGAACATCGCCATGTTCAGCCAGGCCCTGACCATGTTCGCGCCCTTCACCACCACCGTGCAGCCCACGGAGGCGGAAGCGAACGCCGCCTCTGCAGCGCCCAAGCCCGCAGCCGCCGCGCCAGATTTCGACGAGATGAAGCGGCAGATCGCGGAAATGCAGCGCCAGATCGAGAGCCTCGGCCGCAAGGGCTGAGGGGGCTTTCTTGCCTTGAATTGGGCGCGAGGTTTGGCTCCATTCGCATTGAACCCACGCCAACGATCAGCATGCGCAGACCCCCACCCCGTCCGCTGGCGCGGCCGACCCTCCCCACAGGGGGGAGGGTATGCAAGCCAACGATCTGAATTACCTACACGAAATGCCTGCCGATCCCCTCCCCCCTGTGGGGAGGGGTGCGGGGTGGGGGTCGCGAGATCCTGGGCGTTGGCGCGTACCCACAGGGTGGGACCGTGGTCGCCTAGCTAGTTCTTGTCGCCCACGCCCCTGGGCTGGGGCCGCCAGTCCGGCGGGGCCAGTTCGAAATGGGCGAAGTCGAAGGCGGGCGCCACCGTGCAGCCGACCAGCGTCCAGGCGCCCAGGCTCGTCGATGTTTGCCACCAGTTGGCGGGGACCACGAATTGCGGGCGCTGGCCCGCCTTCAGGTCCGCGCCCAGATGGATGGACTGGCAATCGTGGCCATTCTCGCAGACGGTGAGGGAGAGCGGCGCGCCCGCATGCCAGTGCCAGACCTCCGCCGCATCCACCCGATGCCAGGCCGAGACATCGCCGGTCCCCAGCAGGAAATAGATGAGCGAGGAGACCGAGCGGCCCTGTGCATCCGTGCGGGGATCGCGATAGGTCTCGCGGTAGAAGCCGCCCTCGGGATGGGGCGCGAGGCCGAGCAGGCGTACGACCTCGTCGGCGCTCAGGCCGTCATGCTGATAGGCGGCGCCCATGGGTCAGAACCTGTTCTTGCGTTCGCGGATCTCGGCGAAGACATCGGCGGGCGCGGCGCCGACCATGCCCAATTGCGCCTGCACCCCCGGATCTTCCGCCCGCAGGAAGGGGTTGATGGCGAGTTCGAGGCCCAGCGTGGTGGGCAGCGCCCACTCGCCACGCGCGCGCAGCGCCTCGACCTCTTTCATATGGGCGATCAGCCTGGCGTTGCCGGGCTCGATGGTCAGGGCGAATCTGGCGTTGGCGAGCGTGTATTCGTGGCCGCAGTAGATGGCGGTGTCTTCGGGCAGGGCCGCGATCTTCAGAAGGGAATTCCACATGACGCCCATGGGCGCCTCGTTGACCCGCCCGCAGCCGATGGAAAACAGGGTGTCGCCCGCAAAGAGCAGATTGTCCGCCTCGAACCAGTAGACGATATGGCCGATGGTGTGGCCGGGGGTTTCCATGACCCTGGCGCGCAGGGAGCCCACGCTCGCCACATCGCCCTCTTTCACGGTGGCGTCCACCAGGGGCACCCGGTCAGCTTCCCCAGCGGGGGCGATGACCCGCGCCTTGGGGAAGTGCTGCTTCACCTCGGGAATGCCCTGCACATGGTCCCCATGGCGATGGGTGACGAGAATGTCGGTGAGGGTCCAGCCCTTCTCCGCCAGCGCCTTCAGGACAGGCGCGGCCTCCGGCACGTCGATGGCGGCGGTGGCTCCCGTGGCGGGATCATGGACGAGAACGCCGAAATTGTCGGTTAGGCAGGGAAACTGATGAACCTGAGCGGTCATGGGATGCTCCAAAAATGATCTGCGCTGCGCTAACGCCCGATACTTGTGCGACCGGCCTGATCCCTGACATATCAGACCGGGTTGATGGTTGACACTATCCCGGGGGTGTTTCCACCGTTTCGCCCGCCCGAGCTTCACAGGCGCCCATGTCCACGAACACCTTCTTTCATCGCCACCGCATCCTGCGCCATGTGTTGGGGCGTCCGCGCCTGTTTCTGTGCGCCGCCATCGGCCTGCTGTCGCTGACGGCGCTGCCCATGCACTGGCGCGCGGAGACACGGTTTCTCAGCGCCTGGAATCTGGGCGTCCTGCTCTATATCGCCAGCGCCATCCATCTGATGGTGAGGGCCGACCCCGCCCGCATGCGCCGCCTCGCCCAACTGACCGACGAGAGCCGCTTCGTGGTGCTGGTGCTCGCCATCTTCGCGGCGGTGGCCAGCATTGTCGCCATCGTGGCGCAGCTTGCGGTCTCCAAGGACATGACGGGGGTCAACAAGGCGCTGCATCTGGGGCTGGCGGGGCTGACCATCGTCAGCTCCTGGACCTTCATCCAGGTCATCTTCGCCCAGCACTACGCCCACGAATATTTCATCGAACGGGCCAGCGAGAAGGATCTGCCCGAGGAGCTGCGGGGCGGCGTCACCTTCCCCGGCACTGCCAACCCTGACTTCCTCGACTTCCTCTATTTTTCCTTCGTGATCGGCGTGGCGTCGCAGACGGCGGACGTGTCGATCTGCTCGCGCCCAATGCGCCGGGTGGCGCTGATCCATTGCGTGCTGGCGTTCTTCTTCAACACGACGGTGCTGGCGCTGACGATCAACATCGCGGCGGGACTGATCTGAGCCTCAGGCCCCGAACCGCTTCTCGATATAATCCGTCACCAGCGCCTTGAACTCGCCCGCAATGCCCGGGCCGCGCAGGGTCATGGCCTTCTGGCCGTCGATGAAGACGGGGGCCGCCGGGGTTTCGCCGGTGCCGGGGAGTGAAATGCCGATGTCCGCATGTTTGGACTCCCCCGGCCCGTTCACGATGCAGCCCATGACCGCCACATTCAGCGCCTCGACGCCGGGATAGCGGGTCTTCCAGCCGGGCATCTCGTCGCGGATATAGTCCTGGATCTCGCGCGCAAGCTCCTGAAACACCGTCGAGGTCGTGCGCCCGCAGCCCGGACAAGCGGCCACCAGCGGCACGAAGGTGCGAAAGCCCATGGTCTGCAACAGCTCCTGGGCCACGCGCACCTCGAGGGTGCGGTCGCCGCCGGGCTCGGGGGTGAGGGAGACGCGGATCGTGTCGCCGATGCCCTCCTGCAACAGGATGCCCATGGCGGCGGAGGAGGCCACGACCCCCTTGGAGCCCATGCCCGCCTCGGTGAGGCCCAGGTGAATGGCGTAATCGGAGCGCGACGCCAGCATGCGGTAGACCGTGATGAGATCCTGCACCGCCGAGACCTTGGCGGAGAGAATGATGCGGTCGCGGCCGAGCCCGATCTCCTCCGCCCGCTCGGCGGAGAAGAGGGCCGAGCGCACCATGGCCTCGCGGGTCACGGCGCGGGCCTCGATGGGCTTTGCGGACCGGGCGTTCTGATCCATCATCGCCGTCAGCAACTCCTGGTCGAGGGAGCCCCAGTTGGCGCCGATGCGCACGGCCTTGCCATGCTTGATCGCCTGTTCGACGATGGCGCTGAACTGGCGGTCCTTCTTGTCCTTGAAGCCGACATTGCCGGGGTTGATGCGATATTTCGACAGAGCTTCAGCGCAGGCGGGATGATCGGCCAGCAGCTTGTGGCCGATGTAGTGGAAGTCCCCCACCAGCGGCACGCCCACGCCGAGCTTCGCCAGCCGGTCGCGGATATGGGGCACGGCGGCGGCGGCCTCGTCCCGGTCCACGGTGATTCGCACGAGTTCCGAGCCAGCCCGGGCGAGGGCCGCGACCTGCTGGACCGTGCCCTCGATGTCGGCGGTGTCCGTATTGGTCATGGATTGCACGACAATGGGGGCGCCGCCGCCCACCAGAACGGCGCAGGCGCCGTCCCCGACCCTCACCTGAACCGTGCGATGCCGGGGCGAGGGGCCGCTGGCGGTGTCGCTCAAGTCATCGAGAAGCATGGGTGTCTCCGGTCCGGTCTTTTCGTCTGGTTGTCAGGTCAATGTGAAACAATCTTGACGCAGGTCAAGATGGGGCGGCGCTCTGGCAACGGGCGCAGACCCCCGCCAGTTCGATCACCTGGGCGCGCGGGGTAAAGCCCGCCCCCTCTGCGACCCCCCGCAAGCTCTCGGCGGCGGCCCGGGAGGTCGCCTCCGTCACCGCCCCGCAGGCGTCGCAGATCAGAAAGATGGCGGGCTCGTGTGCGCCGTGGCCGTGCTCGCAGGCCATGAAGGCGTTGCGGGAGGCGAGCCGATGCACCAGCCCCTTCTCCACCAGAAAATCCAGCGCCCGGTAGACCGAGATCGGCGCCGGGCGCTTGCCCGTACCCGCCGCGAGACGATCAATCATGTCATAGGCGCCCAGCGGCGCGCCCGCCGCGCATAGCTCATCGAGCACCCGCCGACGGGCGGGCGTGAGATCGACCCCATGGCCATGGGCGCGGGCCGGATCATGGGCGCAATGCGAATGATCCCGGTGGCTGGCGCCTTCAGCGGGGCCGGAGGTGGTTGGGCGAAGCGGCTTCACGGCGCCAGTATAGGCCGCATTCGCGCCGGGATCGACTCCGGCTTTGCGGG